>JAYURX010000067.1:0-2252 GCA_043755965.1 Flavobacterium sp.
GAGAAATTTGGAACCGAAAGAATGTTGGAACTGAAAAAAGAAGAAGTCAATAAACGTTTGAAACTATTCAAATCGTTAACACAATTTGAAATAGAATTAGTTTAAATTTATGCCTCGAAATTTTCGGGGCATTTTTATTTAGAAAAGCCACGAATGCACGAATGATTTTTAAAAAATTAATACAGAATAAATTCAAATTTAAACACAACAATTTATTCGTGTATTCGTGGCAAGAAACAACACGAACAACAACAAACAACAGTACGGACAAGTCGCGACTTGTCTCTACAACAACACAACAACTACAATGAGCGACGCATTAAAACATGAATGTGGAATTGCACTTTTACGATTAAAAAAACCGTTGGAATTCTACAAAGAAAAATATGGTTCGGCTTTCTATGGCATACAAAAAATGTATCTGCTAATGGAAAAGCAGCACAACCGAGGTCAGGATGGTGCCGGATTTGCCTCAATAAAATTAGATGTTGAACCGGGAGAAAGATACATCAGCAGAGTTCGTTCAAACAATTCGCAACCCATTCAGGATGTTTTTGCCCAAATCAATGAAAGGATTAACGAAGAACTGACACTGCATCCCGAATATCAGGATAATGTTGGTTTACAGAAAGCAAACATTCCATATATAGGTGAATTGTTTTTGGGACATGTTCGTTATGGAACTTTTGGTAAAAACAGTTTAGAAAGCGTTCATCCGTTTTTGCGTCAGAATAACTGGATGCATCGTAATCTAATTTTGGCAGGAAATTTCAATATGACCAATGTAACAGAACTGTTTAATAGTTTGATAGAGTTAGGGCAACATCCAAAAGAAATGGCTGATACCGTCACCGTGATGGAAAAAATTGGACATTTCCTTGATGATGCAGTTACGGATTTGTATCAGGAATGCAAAAATAATGGGTTGTCAAAAAGAGAAGCTTCTCCGGTAATAGCTGAGAAATTAGATATAGCAAAAATCCTGACAAAAGCGTCACGTGGTTGGGATGGTGGTTTTGCCATGGCCGGATTATTAGGTCATGGAGATGCTTTCGTTTTACGCGATCCCGCAGGAATCCGCCCAACGTATTTTTATGAAGATGATGAGGTTGTTGCGGTTGCATCCGAAAGACCGGTAATTCAGACTGTTTTTAACGTTGCGTTTGAAGATGTAAAAGAATTGAAACCGGGACATGCTTTAATCATTAAAAAGAACGGAATTATTTCAGAAGAAGAAATCATTACGCCAACGGTCAAAAAATCGTGTTCTTTTGAGCGCATTTATTTTTCGCGAGGAAGTGATGCCGAAATTTACCAGGAACGAAAAGAATTGGGAAAATTAATCCTTCCCGTAGTTCTCGATGCCATAGACAACGATACGGATAATACTGTTTTCTCCTATATCCCAAACACAGCGGAAACTTCTTTTTATGGAATGGTCGAAGCTGCGAATGATTTTCTGAATCAAAGAAAGAATCAGTTCATTTTGAATAACAGAAAAACGCTGACTAAGGAAAAACTGGAAGAAATTCTTTCGGTAAAAATCAGAACTGAAAAAATAGCAATCAAAGACGCAAAATTAAGAACTTTCATTACCGAAGACAGCAGCCGAGATGATTTGGTTGCGCATGTTTATGATGTTACTTATGGCGTTATTAAACCAACAGATAATCTGGTAATCATTGATGATAGTATCGTTAGAGGTACAACACTGAAAATGTCAATTATCAAAATGATGGACAGACTGCATCCAAAACGCATTGTTGTTGTTTCTTCGGCACCGCAAATCCGTTATCCGGATTGTTATGGGATTGATATGGCAAGACTGGAAGGATTAGTAGCTTTTCAGGCAACGCTAGCCCTATTGAAAGAGCGCAATTTATATCACATAGTGGATGAAGTTTATGCCAAATGCAAAGCACAGGAAAATTATAAAGACAGCGATGTTATTAATTATGTAACAGAAATCTATAAACCCTTCACAGATCAGGAAATCTCAGATAAAATAGCTGAATTATTGACTTCGGAAGACATCAATGCCCAAGTAAAAATCATCTTCCAAACGGTGGCCAATTTACATCTTGCCTGTCCAAAAAATTTAGGCGACTGGTACTTCACAGGTGACTATCCAACTGCTGGAGGTAACCGGGTTGCAAATAAGGCATTTATGAATTTTTACGAAGGAAAAAATGCCCGTGCCTATTAAAAATTTAACATTTTTTGAAGTTAAACGATTATTGGTGCATTTCATC
>JAYURX010000068.1:0-5182 GCA_043755965.1 Flavobacterium sp.
TCCCTCGATTAGATTTGGTAAGAGATATTTTTCTATTCAGCTGCTTCACCGGCTTGGCTTACATTGATGTTCAGCAGTTGACAGCCGATAATGTTGCCCTGGGAATAGATGGTGACAAATGGATATTCAAAAACCGTCAAAAAACAGATACCGCTTCCAAAATCCCATTACTACCAATGGCACAGGAAATCATCGACAAGTATGAGAATCATCCGATATGCAAAAACGAAAATCGTTTGCTGCCTATTTTGAGCAATCAGAAAATGAATGCCTACCTCAAGGAAATTGCAGATGTGTGCGGAATCAAAAAAGGCTTAACCTTCCACATTGCACGTCATACTTTTGCAACAACAGTAACGCTCTCCAATGGCGTTCCTCTGGAAACCGTAAGTAAAATGCTTGGTCATACTAATTTGAAAACTACCCAGCATTATGCTAAAATCCTAGACAAGAAAATCAGTGAAGATATGATGATACTAAAATCCAAATTCAGTCAAATGGATAAATCCAAGACGAAAAGTCAAGCTAATCAATAAATTTTAACACATTTTGATTTCAATTTTACAATAAGTACACTTTTAGTGTACTTATTGTTTTTCAAAACATAGTATTTTGCGGCAACCTACTAAACCAATCTATATGCAAAACTTTTGTGGTGAATTATTCTGCAAAATCGATTCTGAAATACTTAAAACTGAAACAACAATTAGCTCCCCAATATGCCAAGCAAAACAATTATCTAAATATCTTGAAGAAAAATTTAATGAACTTTACATTTGGTTGGATAGTTATGTCTTCAAATCTGTTGAAGAAGAGATTTACTTTTTCAAAGAATTAAAAAGTCGCCTTACCTCAAAGTACATCTATTACCACAAAATAATAGAGATTGAATCAAATGCGCCTCCCACTAACAAGAAGTTAAAAGTCAAATATTATAAAGAGGTAATTACGGATTGTCATTTAGCTTCAAAAAAAGACAATGAATTCTACAAATATTACCGCTCAGGATTTATACATAACGATCATTTATATTTTACAAGAAGTGGAACAAAACAGACCATCAATAAGCACATAACACGAATTTTCATTGATGTCAAAAGATGCAGCTTATATGATTACAATGTGGCTACAATCTTGGCCAATGATAAGCTCTCAGAATATTACGAAGAGAAAATTGAGCTAATAAATAAGAATGTAAACATGAAACAATCCAACCTCAACTGGACCGGCTCAAAGGTTGATTTGGTCGAATTGGTTTATGCGCTGCACAATTCTAAAATAGTCAATTCCGGAAATGTTGATGTAAAAGAACTGGCAGTCTCTTTAGGCAAGATGTTTAATGTTGATATCGAAGACAATATTTATAGGTTTTACCAGGATATAAAATCCAGAAAAATTGTTAAAACCAAATTCCTAAACACCATTGCTGAAAACCTCAACCAAAAAATGATGGAAGAAGACAACTAAAACTCCCTCCCCTTTGGAGAGGGTTGGGGTGAGGCAATATCACAACTTGTGATGACCTTGTGAAAAGGAATAAAACCACCACTATTTCATCAAATAATCCCTCATTTTTTCCAATTTCTCCCAAAGAGTATTTTTTCATCCATAAAAACACTCCCCTAGAACAAAGGGATTTCGAACAATTTGACACAAAATCATTCACAACTTGTGAAGACCTTGTGAATAAAAAATAATCAAATGAAAGTAATTTGTATCACCAATAAGGTATAACAATTAAAACACTTTCATTATGAACTTAAACGCTCGAAAACTCTTCCCTGATGTTGACAACCTTGAACTTCTAAGCCATCAGCCAATCACAAAAAAAGACCTTCTCCATTTCTATAACCTGATGGTATCAGACATCAAGGAAATGATTGGTAATACTGAAAAACCTGCGCAATGGTTAAGATCTTCCGAAGTGCGAAAGCTCCTAAAAATCTCACCTGGTACTTTGCAAAACCTTCGCATTAACGGCACACTCAATTACAAACAAATCGGCGGCATCATTTTCTACAAGTACGACGATATTCAAAAAATGCTAGAAAAATAAAATGGAACCAACTGCCAACCCCTGCAACGGCACTTGCGAAGTCTGCGAGTGCTCTCATCTAAAGACTATAAAACCTCAGAGCCTTAGTAACTCAGAACCTTATCACCTTCAAACATGAACTACATAAAACACCTAACCGGCTTCTTCGAAAAAGTAGTCCTCGATTACGACTTCAACCCAACACACATTAGCTTATACATTGCTATGTTCCAAGCTTGGAATCAGAACCGGTTCATAAACCCAATCTGTATCTCTCGCGACGAACTGATGCGAATAAGTAAAATAAGTTCCAAGGCAACCTATCACAAATGCATTAAGGAACTAATCGAAAAAGGATACATCATTTACAATCCCTCATTCAATCCATACAAGAGCAGCACCGTTGAAATTATCAATCTGGATTACTACACCAAACCAATGACGCGCAAAATGTCAAAACAACTAAAAAATGAACAAATCATTGAACGGGTTGACGAACAAGTAATGAACAAGCACTGTACTAGTGCTGAACAGGTATATATAGATATAAACAATACAAACAATACAAACATTTCAAACAGTATAAACAATCCATCACAACAAATTGAAAAATTAAATTTCCAACCTGATTTTAAAAATGATTTTGTCATCCCGAGCGCAGCCGAGGGACCTCCAAAAAAAATTTATCCTGAGCCTGCCGAAGGAAAGTTGCGCGAAAAAAAAAGGTACAATCCGGATGACATTCCGCCAAACTATGAAGAGCTTCTAAACTACTTCATCGAAAAAAGCAGCACCATTCAAGAAGCAGAGAAGTTTTTCAACTATTACACAAGTAAGGGATGGCTCGTTGGTGGCAAATCCAAAATGAAAGATTGGAAAGCTTCAGCAAATAATTGGATAATCAATACCGACAAGTTCAATCCAAAAAAGAATGAGATTCAGCCAAATCACTTACACACTCCAAATCAGAAAAACTATGACGAACCATTGTAAATTCATCTCCGATACTTTTACGGTTGATGGAAACGACAAAGTATATGATTTTAATAAATGCTTAGCCTACATCGAATACCATGGAAAGATCCAATACGGTAAATCGTTTAAAATTGACGAAGACGATTGTCCAACATTCTACAAGCTATTAATATACATGATTAAAGACCAAAGCGAGGCCCAAAAACTCCAAATCGATTTATCAAAAGGCATTTTATTATCGGGTCCAATAGGTTGTGGCAAAACATCCATCATGCACCTCATCCGGCCTTTCGCAGTTCAAGCATCCGATTATAAAATCAAAACCTGCCGGGAAGTAGCCTTCGAATTTGCCAAACAGGGTTACGAAGCATTAGAACCTTACACAAAAAGAGCCAATAACCTCTCACGTTTATACGGCTATTGCTTTGACGACCTGGGCGCCGAACAACAAATAAAACACTTCGGTAACGATTGCAACGTAATGGCCGAAATACTCATTAGCCGCTACGAAGATTTTACAGCAAACAAATCCCTAACTCACATCACTACAAATCTATCAGCTTCAGAAATTGAAAAACTATATGGGAACCGATTGCGTTCCAGGATGAGAAATATGTTTAACGTCATTTCGTTTGATACCAATTCGAAAGACAAAAGATGATATAATTTCTTCTTATTGTGTATTCATAATTTCAATAGTTTTATTATGATAAAATTTATAGATTTACATTTTAAACTTATATTTTCGATGCGTAATAATTTACCATTTTCTGATAGTTTACCAATAAATAAACTTGCTTCTGTATTCGGAAGTACTTCGGCTACTTACAAGTTTTATTGGTTGATAGCTTTGATTGAATTAGTTGAAGAAGGAAATATTGAAATTCCAAAACGAAAAATATTTTCAAGAATGATTAGTAATTCGTGGTATACAATAAATTATTTTCATATTTCATTTGGCAAACAAGATAATTTACAAATTGCAGTTGAAAGAATATTAAAAGAAGAAAATTTAACTATTGATGAAAAGAAAAGTAAACTTGAAAATTGTTTAGAAAATTCAACTAATAAAGAAACAATAAATCAATTGTTTCATTTTGATAAAAACGTTCCACATTGGTTTTTGTCACCATGGTTTCCAAAAATTAATAATGAAACTGACAATCAACAAAAAAGCAGAATATATACTAATTCACAAACGTTTGTGAATGATAATTTATATGCTTTGCACAAAGATTATATTTCTATTAATCCTATATGGATTTCTTATCTAAAATCTAATGCCAAAGTATTGAAAGATTACTGCTATTGGAATTTAGCTTTATTTCTTCAAACTCGAAATCCTAACGTTCCTGATATTCCAAATAAGTTAATTAAACCCGCAATAAGAAATGGTTTAACCACGCAAACTAATCACTATTGGAAATTAGTTTTCAGAGAATTAGGTTCAATAAATTGCATTTTTACAGATACAAAATTGTATTTTGATGAAAAGAATTATGCGTTAGACCATTTCGTTCCTCATGCTTTTGTTTCACATGATTTGATATGGAATTTGTTACCAATTGAAAAGAAATTCAATTCTTCAAAAAGTGATAAACTTCCTTTATTTGACAAGCATTTTGATAAATTCTATGATTTACAAAGGTTAGCTTTCGATATCAACAAACATCATAATTCTAAAAGTAAATACATGGATGAGTTTCTAACTATTTTTCCAAGTATTGAAGTGTTTGAAAAAGATAAATTCTCAAATACAATTCAGCCTTTAATTACCATTGCTAGTAATAACGGATTTTTATTTATGAATGAGTAGTCAAAATCAAAATAGCCATTTAACTGCAATCGAAAGAACTTCGCTTTCCTATCCAGCTCGAATTTTACTTAATCAAAAAAAGATAAAAGGTAAAGTTTTAGACTATGGTTGTGGCATTGGAAAAGATGTCGAATTATTGAAAAACAAAGGATTTGATATTGATGGATATGATCCTTTTTATTTTGCAGAGTTCCCAAAAGAAAAATTCGACACAGTTTTGTGTTTTTATGTTCTAAATATTTTACTTCCAGAAGAACAAGCAGAAGTTTTAATGAACGTTTCAAATCTACTAAAACCAAACGGAAAAGCATATTTTGCTGTTCGGCGAGATATTCAATATGAAGGATTTAGAATTC
>JAYURX010000069.1:0-2248 GCA_043755965.1 Flavobacterium sp.
GGAAATGGAAGCATTCAATCAAGTTTTTCAGAAATATAATGTTCAAGTTTTCCGTCCAGAAATGATAGAAAACTGTAATCAAATTTTTACTCGAGATATTGGTTTTGTAATAGATGATACATTTATAAAAGCAAATATTCTTCCCGATAGAGAAAGAGAGTTAGATGCCATACAATTTATAATTGACCAAATTAATCCAGTAAAAGTAGTTCGTCCACCAGATGAAGTACATATTGAAGGTGGTGATGTAATGCTTTGGAACGATTATATTTTCATTGGAACCTACAAAGGTTCTGACTATAAAGATTATATTACAGCACGAACCAATTGGCAAGGGGTAAATTACATCAAAAAAATGTTCCCTAATAAAAAAGTAAAAGAATTTGATTTGGTGAAATCCAAATTGGAAGCTCGCGATAATGCATTACATTTGGATTGTTGCTTTCAACCTGTTGGCGCAACCAAAGGAATAATTTATAAAAGTGGTTTTCGTCAAGAGTCGGATTATGTTTTTTTGGTCAACCTTTTTGGCAAAGAAAACTTATTTCACATCACTCGTGACGAAATGTATGATATGAATTCCAATGTATTTTCTATTGCGGAAAACGTAGTGGTTTCTGAACAAAAATTCACAAGATTAAACAATTGGCTTCGTGATAACGGATTTGTCGTTGAAGAAATACCATATGCCGAAATAGCAAAGCAAGAAGGACTTTTGCGTTGTTCAACTTTACCCTTAATTCGGGATTAAATTTGTTTGTGGTTTTTTGTTTATGGTTCTTGGTTAGAGCAGAAACAATAAACTACAAACGATAAACTAAAAACAAAATAAAAATGAAACAAACCACCAACTCCATATTAATGATTCGTCCTGTAGCTTTTCGCATGAATGAGCAAACAACAGTCAACAATTATTATCAAAAAGTATTAGACGGCCTTTCTCCGGAAAACGTAAACAAAAAAGCGCAGCAGGAGTTTGACACTTTTGTAACCAAATTGAGAAAAGCTGGAGTGAATGTGACTGTGGTAGAAGATACCCTGGAACCAAACACTCCGGACAGTATTTTTCCAAACAACTGGATTTCCTTTCACGAAAACGGCGATGTGGCTTTGTATCCCATGTTTGCCGAAAACCGTCGTGCCGAAAGAAGGGAAGATATACTTGACACTCTTGAAGATGAAGGCTTTCAAATTAACCAAATTGTAGATTATACTTCTGCCGAAGAAGACGACGTTTTCCTTGAAGGAACAGGAAGTTTGCTTTTAGACAGGGAAAACGGGAAAGCGTATTGTGCCCTTTCACCAAGAGCTGACGAGGAAGTAATGATTGAGTTTTGTGAGGATTTTGAATTGACACCGGTGATTTTTGAAGCCTTTCAAACTGTTAATGGAGAGCGAAAACTGATTTATCATACGAATGTGATGATGTGCATGGGCGATACCTTTGCCGTAATTTGTGCGGATTGTATCGATGATAAAAAAGAGCGCAAAATGGTGCTGGACAGCCTTCGCGGTGACGATAAGGAAATCATCCTGATAACCGAAGACCAGGTAAATAATTTTGCCGGAAACATGCTCGAGGTAAAAGGAAAAAACGACGAACGATTTGTTGTAATGAGCGAATCAGCGTATAAAAGTTTAACGAAAAAGCAAATTGCGCAACTCGAAGCCCACGTTGAAATTATTCACTCCAGTTTAGATACGATTGAAGCGTGTGGTGGCGGAAGTGCAAGATGTATGATGGCTGAAATTTTTCTTCCGAAAAATTAAATTCTAAACTTTGATGCATTAATTGGAATCTGCCTACCGGCAGGCAGGTTTGGGATTTTTCTATTTGTAATTTGAATTTATCAAATTTTGATAAACTTATAACCACCTTTGGTGGCACCCCAAACTTGTTTTCCTTCTTTATCAAAACCTTGATCCCAAGATAGAATTTGGTTTTCTAAAACAGTGACTATTGAATTGGCAAAACTAGCACCACGCAATTCACTTGGACACGTTTTATCGCCCGTGGAGCCAACAAATTTGTTTTTCCCTTCTCTTTTCAAAACTACTTCACAACCTTGCTTAAGCTCAATATCAGCATCGGTTAGTTTGTCATAAGCTTCTGGAGTTGCCCATTTTCCTATCCAGTCTTTTTCATTTTTAATAGTATAAATTTCACTCATAAATTCGTTTCCGGATTTTTGAGTGACCTTATAAACTCTTACTCTATAAGGTTTGTCCTGTTTGTCAAAAATGGCTT
>JAYURX010000070.1:0-12709 GCA_043755965.1 Flavobacterium sp.
GTTTTTTGCGCCAAATCAATGTAAAATTGGGTTGGCGAATTATTTTCATTGCAGTTCGTAATGGTTTTCAAATGGTCTTTCAAAAAGTGTTGATGTAAAGAGCCTTCTACTATAGAAGAAGCGAGGCTTTTCGCATAACCATACTCGGGATTTACCTCTTCAATGATGTCGATGACTCGGTTAATTACTCTTTTATAAACCAAAAAGAAGCCTACTTTATTTTCTTCATCTACTTCTTTAGTTAGTAGGGTTTTGGTAAATTCGGCTATGATAATTTTGTTCAAAATTGATTCGTTGATATGGATAGTGGTGCTGTCATCCTCAATTTTTCCGGTTACTATTGTTATGGCTCTTTTGAGTTTTTCCATTGGGTCAACTATATTGGAAGTAGAAAAAACCAAACGGTATTCCATCCATCCCCAATACCAAGAGGACAAGTAAACCAACAGTTTATGTTTGCTTTCAAAATAGCGGTAAATCGAACTTTCATTAGATCCAATCCTTTCGCCAAGTTTTTTAAAGGTGAACACTTCAAACCCTACTTCGTCAATCAAGACAATACTTTCTTGAATGATTTTTTTTCCAAGCATCGAAGTTTCCGGGTCTTTCACGTAAATCTTTTCGTTTACCTGAATTTTTATGTTAGTAAGTATAGCATTCATTTTGATTGTATTTTATGCAAATATAATAGTAATACTATCAATATTGAAATTTTAACTTTTATTTATAAAAAAAAGAGAAGCAATGCCTCTCCTAATTTTTTTTTAATGATGCTGAAAATTACAATAACGAATTTCTGGTCATTGCTGCTGGTTTTTCAATTCCCATCAGCGCTAAAATGGTAGGAGCAATATCACCCAAGATTCCGTCGTGAATAGTTTTTAAATCTTTGTCGACTAAAATTATTGGAACAGGATTGGTGGTATGAGCCGTATTTGGAGTTCCATCTGGGTTAACCATGGTTTCGCAGTTTCCGTGGTCGGCGATCACGATCGTTGTATAGCCATTTTCAAGTGCGGCCGTAATTACTTTTTCGGCACATTTATCAACGGCTTCGCAGGCTTTTATCGCCGCTGTCATAATACCGGTATGTCCCACCATATCTCCATTGGCAAAATTAAGGCAGACAAAATCAACTTCTTTTTTCTGTAATTCGGGCACTAAAGCATCCGCAAGCTCAAACGCGCTCATTTCGGGCTGCAAATCATAAGTGGCCACTTTTGGGGAGTTACGAAGGATTCTGGTTTCCCCTTCAAACGGATGTTCACGACCACCCGAAAAGAAAAATGTCACGTGCGGATATTTCTCCGTTTCCGCAATACGAATTTGCTTTTTCTTGTGGTTTTCCAAAACCTCACCTAAGGTCTCTGTAATATTATCCTTGTCGAAAACGCGGTAAATGTTGTTAAACGTATCGTCATAATTAGTCATTGTAACATAATACAAATTCATTTTATGCATGTTTAATTCCGGATGGTCCTTTTGCGAAAGCACTTCGGTCAACTGACGACCACGATCTGTTCTAAAATTAAAGAATATAACAACATCGCCTTCTTTAATTGTGGCTAACGGTTCGTTATGTTCATCTACCATAACCGTTGGCGGAATGAATTCGTCGGTTATATCTCTGCCATAATTCCCTTTCATTGCCGCAACCACATCTGTCGAATGTTCGCCAATTCCATGAACCAATAAATCATAAGCCTGTTTTACCCTTTCCCAACGCTTATCACGATCCATTGCGTAATACCGTCCAATTACCGAGGCAAGTTTTACAGAACTGCTTTCAATATGATTCAGGATGTTGCCAATAAAACGGGTGCCGGACTTTGGGTCAACATCACGGCCATCAGTAAAGGCATGTATGAATACTTTTTTCAAGCCTTCGTCTTTCGCAGCATCAATTAGTCCTTTTAAATGATTAATGTGCGAATGAACACCGCCATCAGAAACCAGTCCAAGGAAATGAACCGCTTTGTCGTATTCTTTTGCATAAGCGAAAGCTTCGCAAATGGCTTTTTCCTTATTGAAAGTTTTGCTTTCAACGGCAAGATTGATTTTAACCAAATCCTGGTAAATAATCCTTCCGGCGCCCAGATTCATATGGCCAACCTCACTGTTTCCCATTTGGCCTTCAGGCAAACCAACGTTTAAGCCATCGGTTCTTAGTTGGGCATTTGGATATTTTTGGTATAAACTATTTATAAACGGAACATTGGCATTGTCAATTGCGGACACTTTTGGGTCCGGAGATTTTCCCCAACCGTCCAATATCATTAGGATTACTTTTTTGTTCATTGTGCAGTATTTTAACAAAGGTAATTCTAAAAAATTTGTTTTAGAAATGTATTCTTTCCTTTGGTTTGGTGAACGATTTGGAAAGCTTAGAGTTTTTCAGCGAATTATAATCTATAAAATACCGAACGCTGATAGAAAAGACATGGCTTAGGTTTTGATTATCGATAGCATCCCTGAAGTTACTTCCAAATTCACGACTGTATTCCCTGCTGAATAAAGAGGAACTGTTACGGTACAAAACAGAAACCTGGCTTCCCGGAGCAAACCACCATGAATAAGATAAATCAAGGTTCCAAGTATTTAGGTTAGAGTTTTTATTGGTGTTGTAAATTAAATTATCAGCAAGGGTTCCATCAGGTTGTAAAGTCAAATAGTCATGGTTTACAGCATAGGACCAATAATGGCGAACCGTTAAATTCAGATTCATATTGGCATTGAGAGAATATTTCCCCTGCAGTGTATTGATATAAGTAATTCTGTTTCTTCTTGCAAAAATGGTGTTTCCGTTTTCATCAAAGTCAACCCAACCAATATTCTTGTTTTGCCTAGAGAATTTAAAGGAATAAATTAAAGATAACTGATCGCTAAAACGATATCTCGGAATAATGGAAACTCCATAATTAACTCTGTCTTTTTCGTCAAAAAAGGTAATTGACGGATTAAAATCCAAAGCAAACTTCCTGACATAATTTGAGGAAAAATAGAACCAGGTTTCATAGCTTCCTGGATAAATCGCAAATTTTGAATCGTCCACAGAGCGGGGTTCATAGAAATCATATACTTTAAATGGTCGTGTATTAATACCGTATCCAAAATAGTCATTTTTAGTATTATTTGAATTTACGGCCAGGTTAAACCTGTTATCCTGGGTTTTTCCTGTGCGATTATCAAACTCGGAGTAAACATTCAGATTTACCCTGAAACTGTTGTATCTCTTAGTAGGCTTTAAAATCCGATAACTCGCATTTCCAAAAAAGGAATGATAATGCGTTAGAAAATTTATTCCCAAATCATTATTGTCGTAGTCATCAGAAACATAATTTCCACCGATGCCAAATCGATATTTACCCTTGATCTTACTGAATTCAGCATATGATTTGAACCCATTGGTATCGTCAACATCATTAATTTGGCTGTATCGAAGATTACCCTGCGCCTGAAAGGAATTGGCTTTAGTTTTTAAATCCCACGCCAATGCACTAACATTGGCATCCCTAAAATGGCCGTTACGGGTAACGTTCGTATTGGTCAATGAAACCGAAGAGTTATTATTAAATCGCTGGTCGAGCACAAAAACATTGTAAGTGGTTACCGGTGCCAATGTTTCTAATCGGGTTTGATTGGTATCAGTGTTTGTGACTTCAACGCTTGTATGTTCGGTAACGGCATTTAAAACGCCAACTCCCAAACCGCCTTTAGTTCTTCCCGAAATTTTCAGGGCGTTGATTAATCTTATGGTATTCGGGTAATTATCAATAGTTTCGTTATCGGCTAATGCAATAGATGGACTTTCCCCAATTCTTCGGGAGTATAGTAAGTTACCTTTATTAAACAGATCGGTTCCTTCTGTAAAAAAAGGCCGATTTTCATCGAATTGCTGTTCAAATGCACTAAGGTTTAATTCTACATTGTCAAATTTGGTTTGCCCAAAATCAGGAATTAGAATGGCGTCGAGGGTAAAAGCGTCATTGATTCCATACTTAATATCCAATCCGCCTTTTAATTCCCCATAGGTTTTTTGATGCTTGTTTGCATTTAAATAAAAAGAGGAAAAAGGAATTAAAAACAATCTTGTCGGGGTTTTGATGTTTTCAATGCCTTCCAGGATTCCGGCCTGATTGCTTTCTGCCCTTATTTCGTTTCGGATTAAATTCCAGTTATACTGCTGATTATCGCGTCTAATTTCCCTATAAAAATTCAAACCCCAGGTTTGCTTCTTTTCTGTTGAAAAACGTAAAGCAGCATAAGGTATTCTCATTTCGGCAACCCAGCCAAAATCGGTAATCCGTGTTTGGCTTTCCCAAATGGCATTCCATGAAAAGTCTTCTCCGTTAGATTCGGTATAAAAAACATCTATCTGAACGCCGGCAGCGCTGACAAAAAAGCGGAATTCCTGCTGCCCATCATTATATCCATTAAGCTGTATTCCAAAATGATCCGCCGTAGCAAATTTGTCTCTTTCGGTTAATTCCCTTGAAATCTCATTGGGTTGCTCGTCATACATCATTGCCGCAAGATAAATGGCTTCATTTGTGTAAACGATTTTTACTTCTGTTTTTTTCTCAGGAGGAATTGGCACACCATTATAAGGTGCAAACATTACAAAATCGGTTGCAATTTGGGCAGACTTCCAGACCTTCTCGTCGAATTTTCCATCAACCGTAATTTTTTCGTTGGTAAACTGAGTTTGAAGAAGCTTTTTTTGACCAAAAATGCTGCCTGTAAAAAGCAAAATTATGCAAATGAAATAGCATGAATATTTGGGCATTGGTAGTGCAGTTAGTCGAACAAAAGTAAATAATTAATTCATATTTGCAACTTTTGAAATTAATAAAATCATTCAGAAACAACAAGTTATTATCTTAAGTTTAGCTTAATAAAAGTTAAAATATTTTTATTTTTAAAAATTTGGTTTATGTTTGCGAAACCAAGTCTAAATTTTTAACCTAAATACTATCAATGAATTATAAATTTCTGCCCCTGTTTTTTATTGTTTTGTTGACTTCTTTTACAAATCTTCCAAGCAAAAAAAATCCTGAAAAAATTAGTGTTAAAACAGAAACTACTGCTGTTTTAGAAAATGTATCAATTTACAATCAATTGGATGCAAATTCTTATGTATTGCCAAGTTTTGATTGTTTCAATTTAGCATTGGATGGATTCCATTTGTTAAAAGCAAAAGGCGTTGTTCAAAAAAATATCTTAACCTTAGTGGATTTTAGTTTGTCTTCAAATAAGAAACGTCTTTGGGTAATTGATTTGGATAAAAAAATCATATTGTTCCAAACTTTAGTAGCTCACGGAAGAAATACGGGAGAAGAATTTGCTAAGCAATTTTCAAATCAGGCGGAGTCTTTCCAAAGCAGTGTAGGATTCTATGCTACCGGTGAAATCTATAATGGTAAGCATGGGATGTCCTTAAAATTAGACGGACTTGAAAAGGGATTAAATGATAAAGCGAGAGAAAGAGCGGTTGTAGTTCACGGTGCAGATTATGTTTCGGAATCGTTTATAAAACAAAACAAAAGATTAGGCAGAAGCCAGGGTTGTCCGGCACTTCCTGTTGAGATGAATGCAAAAATCATCAATGTGATAAAAAATAAATCCTGTTTGTTTCTTTATCATCCTTCTGCAGCTAGCGAAATAATGTCGAGATTAGCGGGTTAAATTTTTGCGTATAGCAAGGTGTTCCTGCAACATTTTCATTTCAAATGACTTACAGTTGTAAATTCTTTTGGTTTAAATAAATCAATATTTTTTTTAAAAAAAGTTGCATCGAAAGAATGTTATTCTATATATTTGCACCCACATTACTGCGGAAGTAGCTCAGTTGGTAGAGCTCCAGCCTTCCAAGCTGGTTGTCGCGAGTTCGAGCCTCGTCTTCCGCTCCAAAGCCTAAACGAAAGTTGAGGCTTTTTTATTTTCCTAAAAATGCCAAGTCTGTTTCAGGCGCTAATTCTTCGGGAGTTTTATTTTGATTAAACAATCGAGCCGTTAATTTTCCTTTTAATATTATGCTGGAGCCGTTTACTTCCAGCCAACTTCCTTCGCGTAATCCTAAAACGGGCGTGTCATTAAAAGCATGGAATTCTTTTATTCTGGTTTCGCGTGTTTCGCCCATGTGTTTGCTCTGCAAATCAGCGTCGAGGTAATGCGGATTTAAATTGAAAGGAATTAATCCCAACGTTTTAAAACTGGGCGGATAAATAATAGGCATATCATTCGTTGTCTGCATCGTCAATCCGGTGATGTTGCTTCCCGCACTTGAACCAAGATAAGGTGTTCCGGTTTCGACAGCTTTTGCCAAAACTTCCATCACCTTGTTTTGATATAACTGTGTTACCAATAAAAAAGTGTTTCCACCGCCAGTGAAAATTCCCTTTGCGCTCTGAATTGCTTCTATTGGGTTTTCAAATTCATGCAACCCTTTGACAGCTTTGTTTATTTTGGCGAAAGCCGAACGAACAGTTGTTGTGTAATCATCATGAGAAATTCCGCCTGGACAGGCATAAGGGATAAAAAGAATTTCGGCGCAGTCTTTAAAGTGGATTTCTAATGTTGGTAACAAGTATTCTAAATAGTTGTCGCCATGAATGGTTGAGGTACTGGCGATAATCATTTTTTTCATTGGTTGTGGTTTGTAGTTATGGTTTATAAAAACGAGCTAAAGCTCGTGTGCCTGAAGCCCACCGGGCTTCCTCTTCTTAATATCAAATTAGCTATAATCATTTTTTTACTCACAAGTTTATGTTTAAGTTTAACAAAAGATTATCTACTTTTAGTAATCTAAAGGATATTTTTACATCGTAAAATTAGAATAATGAAGTTGTTTAAAAGTATAATTATATTTTTATTTTTTTCTCAGACTTTTGCCCAAACATCAACCTTAACTTTGTTAAAAGGAAAAATAACTTCCCAAATCAAGGAATTAAATGACGTTAATGTGGCTAATTTACGTTCGGAGTCGACAACGGCAACAGATAAAAGCGGGAATTTTTCAATGTTTGTGAAAGTGGGTGATACATTGCAGTTTTCAGGTTTACAGGTAGTGACTAAAAAAGCAGTAATAACAGAAAATGCCATCGTCAAACAGCTTTATGTAGAAAATTTAGAGCCGAAAGTAAATCCGCTCGATGAAGTAGAAATCAAGCAGTATAAAAATATCAACGCTGTTTCCTTAGGAATCTTGCAAAGACCCGCTAAAGTATATACACCTGCAGAAAGAAAATTAAGAACAGCCGGAGAGTTTCATTGGTACAGTCCATTATTAATTCCACTTGGGGGAATGCCTTTTGATGGATTGATAAATTCGATTAGCGGGCGAACTGCCATGCTGAAGAAAGAATTGGCAGTAGAGAAAAAAGAAAAGTTATTGCAAAAAATAGAATATCTTTTTAAGGAAGAATATTTTTTGGAAAACCTAAAAATCCCAAAAGATTATCTGAGGGGGTTTTGGTATTATGCTGTTGAAGACCCAAAATTGGCTAATGCCTTAAATGCAAAAAATAAAATGATGGCTCGTTTTATCTTCTCTGATTTAGCTACTAAATATTTAGAAATTATAAAAAATTAATAGCAATTTAAGTAACTTTGTAACTCATTAAGAAAAAAATAAAAACTATGTTTGGAATTGGCGGTGGCGAATTAATCTTTATCATTTTTATTGCACTAATGCTTTTCGGATCTGAAAAAATTCCGGATGTTGCCCGAACTATGGGAAAAGCATTGGCACAGTTTAAAAATGCCACAAATGAGATCAAAAGTGAAATCCATAAAGGGGTCGAGTCACAAGGATTGAATACTTCGATGAAAGAACTGACATCCACTTTCACTAATGAGGTTGAAAAAGCAAAATCAAACTTAGATACAAATATTCTACCTGAAGTCACCAAAGCAAAAGAAGATATCGAGGATTTAACCGGACCAATAAAAAGACAAAAGTAGTGCTGGAAAGAATCCTCCAATTAGACAAAGAACTTTTAATTTTCTTGAATGGCCTGGGTTCTGACACCTTTGACGGATTGTGGCTGGTAATTACCAAACAGCTTAACTGGGCGCCAATATTCATTTTAGTTTTTTATCTGTTGCAGAAAAAAATTGGCTGGAAAAAATTTGGTTTTTATATTCTTTTCACTGCAGTTTTAATATTGATTTGTGACCAAACGTCAAATCTCTTCAAATGGTATTTCCATCGTTTACGACCTTGTAATGACGAGACAGTAAACCATATTATTAGGGTAGTAAAAACTAGCCCGACATATAGTTTCTTCTCGGGTCATGCAACCAACTCAATGGCGACAACAGTTTTCGCATTTATGATTCTAAAGAAATTTTACAGACACGCTTATTTGTTGTTCTTATTTCCTTTGATTTTTGCCTACAGCCGAATCTATCTGGGGTTTCATTTCCCCGGGGATATCTTAACGGGTTATGCCTTTGGAGCAACGGTCGGGTTTATTTGCTACAAATTATACCGGAAATATATTCTAAGAACTAAAGTACGCGTGAGACAGTCAACCCATCACGGATAGGAAGTAATAGCGTTTCTACCCTTGGATCTTCTTTCAATAATTGATTGTACTCAACAAGAATTTTGGTTGCGATATCGTTTGGCTTTACCTCCTCTAGGACTTTTCCGCTCCACAAAACGTTGTCCGAAAGTATAATTCCGCCTTTATTCATCATCGGGACAATCAAATGAAAATAGTTGATGTAGTTTTCCTTATCGGCATCGATGAAAACCAAATCATATTTTTTAGTTAGCTTCGGAATGATATCCAAAGCCTCACCCAAATGTTGCGTGATTTGTTTTGCCCAAATGGTTTGGTCAAAATATTTCCTCTGAAAATCGAACAATTCTTCTTCGTTATCCAAAGTGTCAATCGTTCCCTTTTCTGCTAAACCTTCTGCCAGGCAAAGTGTGGCATAACCTGTATAAGTCCCAACTTCAAGAATAGCTGTTGGATGAATAATTTTAGAAAGCATGCTCAAAATCCTGCCCTGAAAATGACCGCTTAACATTCGGGGTGCTAATATTTTCTGATGGGTTTCTTTATTCAGTTGTGCTAGCAATTCAGGTTCGTTTTCTGAATGTTGCGTCACATAGTTGTCTAATTCGTCTGAAAGGAAATGCATAAGTATAAATTTCAAAATCCAAATTTACAAATTCCAAAATAGTTTCTCAACTTTATATTTACCTTTGCGCCATGGAAATCGAGAAAAAAGACATCCGAAGTTTAACCAAAGAGCAATTGCGGGATTTTTTTGTGGCCAATGGCGACAAAGCATTCCGTGGCAATCAGGTTTATGAATGGCTTTGGAGTAAGGCGTCACACAATTTTGAAGACATGACTAATGTTTCCAAAGAAACACGCACCATGCTCGAAAACAACTTTGTGATTAATCACATTAAGGTTGACCAAATGCAGCGCAGCGAAGATGGAACGGTGAAGAATGCTGTCAGGCTTCATGACGGTTTGATTGTTGAAAGTGTTTTGATTCCGACAGAAACCCGGACTACAGCTTGTGTTTCGAGCCAGGTTGGTTGTAGTTTGGATTGTAATTTTTGCGCCACAGCGCGTTTAAAAAGAATGCGAAATCTAGAACCTGGAGAAATCTATGACCAAGTTGTTGCCATTGACAGGGAAAGTCGTTTGTATTACAACCGACCGCTTTCCAACATTGTTTTTATGGGAATGGGCGAGCCACTGATGAATTATAACAATGTCATCAAAGCAATAAATATGATTACTTCCAACGAAGGTTTAGGAATGTCTCCAAAACGGATTACGGTTTCCACTTCAGGAGTTTCAAAGATGATTAAGAAAATGGCGGATGATGACGTAAAATTCAAGCTGGCTGTTTCATTGCATTCCGCCATTGAGGAAACAAGAAACCACATCATGCCTTTTACAAAAAAATTTCAGCTGCCCGAATTGAAAGAAGCTTTACAGTATTGGTATCAAAAAACCAAAAGCAAAGTAACCTATGAATATGTCGTTTGGAAAGGAATTAACGATGATAAAGCTTCTATCGACGCATTGGTTAAATTCTGTAAATATGTTCCGTGTAAAGTCAATTTGATAGAGTATAACCCAATAGACGATGGTGAATTCCAACAAGCGTCAGACGCAGCAATTAATAATTACATCAAAACTTTAGCAAAAAATGACATCGTTGCCAAAGTACGCCGAAGTCGGGGGAAAGATATTGATGCGGCCTGTGGGCAATTAGCCAATAAGTCATAAAAAAAATCCCGTCTCGTTTTTTGGAACGAGACGGGATTTTTTAGTTAAAACAAAAACTTTTTTAGTTTCCTCCTAAAGTAATTATTTGAGAATTCCCATTTACGGTGAAAATGGCGAGATTATCGCATTCTCCATCGCCATAATCAAGGGTTGCGGTGTTGCCATTTCTAACAATTGTAATAACACCTCTAACAATATTCGGGCAGTTCATTCTAATTCTTAATGGTGTTGTTATTGTACTTGTTTGTACACCGCCATTTGGGAAGGTAGTTGTCCATTCACCTGTAATCTGGTAAATATTATCCAACCAAATTTCTGTTGCATATCCTTCAATAATTTCTCTGACTCTTTGTCCAACACGTGTTACGACATCGCCATTCGGTAAAGTTGCAGTCATGTCCATATTCATAGTAACAATAGGATGAACGTTCGGATTTGCCGTACTTGTTGCCATCGCTCTGGTTAAAGTTTTGGTGCCGTTAAATTCTATATTGTTGTGATAAAAATCCTGGAACGTATACGTTATGGTATGCGATGTTGCGGCCGGTTGGTAAGTAAAGGTAATTACAATTACTCCTCTTAAAATATTTCCGTTTGGAAGTGGGCAACCGGTTGTTCCAAAGTCAATAGTTTTTGTAATTAATGTTCCCGGAGTAATTACAGTTCCAAAAGCCGGAACTCGTGTTACTGTAGCACATGGCGGTAAAAAAGCAGCTGCTGTCTGAACAGTTTGGTTGGTCTTTCCGGAAATCCCGTCTGATGTAGTTAATTGATCTTCTACAATTTTAGACACATCATCATTCATAATGTCTAATTTTGCATTGGTTGTAGCATCTTCAGTACTAATGGCACTTCCATTATCATCTTTGCTACAACTAAAAATAGAAAAAGCTAATGCCAGTCCTAAAATAAGTTTTGTTGTTTTCATATTTATATTTTTTATGGTTTGCTTTGTTTGAGTTCTTTTTATTAAAAAGGTTTAATCAAAATTAATTTTTTTTTTCAAATGACTGCATTATTGTATATTTGAAACGAATGAATATCACCTCACTAATTAAAAAACCAATACAGGAGGAAATGGAACTTTTTGAAAAAAAGTTCTATGAATCGATGACTTCAAAAATTGCCTTACTCAATAGAATAACCTATTATATCGTAAACAGGAAAGGAAAACAAATGCGGCCCATGTTTGTTTTCTTAGTTGCCAAAATGCTTTCCGAAAAGGATGAAGTCAATGAAAGAACCTATCGTGGCGCCAGCGTAATCGAATTAATTCACACGGCAACTTTGGTTCATGATGATGTAGTGGATGACAGCAATCGACGTCGAGGGTTTTTCTCTATCAATGCTTTGTGGAAAAACAAAATTGCGGTTCTGGTTGGCGATTATTTATTGTCAAAAGGATTGTTGCTTTCCATTGACAATGGCGATTTTGATTTACTTCGGATAATTTCTGTTGCGGTGCGAGAAATGAGCGAAGGCGAATTACTTCAAATTGAAAAAGCAAGGAGATTGGATATCGTTGAAGAAGTATATTATGAAATCATCCGAAAAAAAACAGCCACATTAATTGCTTCATGTTGTGCGCTTGGCGCCAAATCGGTTTCAGAAGACGAAGTTCAGGTGGAGTCCATGCGAAAATTTGGTGAACTCATCGGAATGGCATTTCAAATCAAGGACGATTTGTTTGATTATACGGATGATGCGATTGGAAAACCAACCGGAATTGATATCAAGGAACAAAAAATGACCTTGCCTTTAATCTACGCTTTGAATAATTGTACGCCCAAAGAAAAAAGCTGGTGTATTAATTCGATTAAAAATCACAACAAAGACAAAAAGCGGGTTAAAGAAGTTATCCAATTTGTAAAGGACAAAAACGGTCTGCATTATGCCGAACAAAAAATGGTAGAATTCCAGCAAGAAGCACTTCAAATTTTGGAAAAATTTCCCCAATCTGACTATCGAGACTCGCTTTCACTTATGGTAAATTACGTTATTGAAAGAAAAAAATAAAAAAATTTAAAATTATTTTCATTCGTAAAGCACTTATTTTACTGATATTTTTATTTTTTTAAATCGTCATGCAACTATTTTTCAATCATCCTCGTCTATGCTAATAGAACACTAACCAATAGTTTTGAAAGTAATCAATTTACATCAGGAAGAAAAAGAATTAATCGAATTGGCGGTCGAAAATAACCGACATGCACAGCATCAGATTTATTCCAGATTTTCCCCAAAAATGTTGAGCGTTTGCCGCCAGTACATAAAAGATTTGCATCAAGCAGAAGATATTATGATTACGGCTTTTATGAAAGTGTTCACCAATCTGAAAAATTTTGAACACAAAGGCAGTTTTGAAGGTTGGATAAGAAGAATCATGATTAACGAATGTATTTCTTTTATCCGGGTTCAGAGAAAGGTAAAGTTCATTGAAGACG
>JAYURX010000071.1:0-2245 GCA_043755965.1 Flavobacterium sp.
TATTGATGTCGTTCTTCATCACGGAATTGGCTTTGACCCGGTAAATAATCCTGACGATGATTTATATGTCAAAAACTATAAGGCAGAAACGTACACCTACTATCCGAATGGAGCCAAGCCAGGTAAAGGTGGTAAAGGAGTAATGATATAAAACCCATTAATGAATAAAGCTTTGAAATTAAAAATCATAAAAAAGACAGTGATATTACTTTTTATCACTGTTTTTGCTATGGCTCAAAACAAAAACTTAAGAAGTTTTGAAACTAATTTTAAAAAGTTAGACTTCAACGATAGAATGATAGGCTTACAACTAATAAAGCCAGAACAATTATCCATTGAGGATAAGGCATTATTGTATTATTTATATGGTCAAACTTATTATGAAAATAGCAATGGTGCCTTGGGATTATCCTATTTTTTAAAAGCCAATGAAATTTATAAGGCACAAAAAAATTACGACAAGGTTATCAATATAAACCTAATCATAGCCGAGATAAAACGCATAGCAGGTTATAAATACATCGACTATAAATACCTGACGGATGAGGCTGTTGACTATGCCATTAAGGGAAATAATATTCCATTGATGTGTAAAACCTATAAGGAAATTGGCAATAATTTATTCTATTCTGATTCTGACCCTTATAAAGCAATAGACTACTATAAAAAAGCAATCCTTGAAAATAAAAAAGTAAAGGATTCTCTATTTGAAGCAGATGTAAGAACAAACATGGGATTAGTATATGTTGAAAAAATACATGATTACAAGTTAGCAAGAAAATACAATGCTTTGGCCTTTGATTATTATCATAAACATAAATTAAACTTTAACCTCGCTTGTAATTATATCAATCAGGCGGATGTTTTTTTAAAGGAGAAAAAATATGACTCTGCCATGATAATGTATCAAAAAGCAGATGCGCTGGAAATAAAAGATAATAACACAAGTACCCGAATCATCTTATATGGACTTATGGCCGACTTGTATAAAGAGATGAAAGATTATAAAAAAGCTTTAGAATATACCGATAAACTAAAAGTGTATCAAAGTATAATTGATGACCGCAAACAAGTACAAGCGATAAGAGATATTGATGCTAAATACCAAACCAAAGAACACAAAGACGAAATAGTTTGGCTAAAAAGCCTCACGAAAAAAGGCGGCGCTTTAATTGTTTTTTTGGTAGTACTTTTAGTTTTAATTTTTTTATTATACAAGAACCTCAACAAAAAGAAAAAAATTGTAGAGCAGGAAAAACTAATTGAAACCCAAAAACTTGAAAATGTTCTTCAGGAACAAGAGCTTCACGAAATAGACATATTACTCGAAGGACAAGAAAAAGAGCGAATCAAAATAGCAAATGACCTGCACGATAATCTCGGAAGTTTGTTAGCCACAGTCAAACTCAATTTTCAAAATCTGAAAAAACAAGACCTGCAACATGATGATTCTGATAATTTATTCAGCAAAACTGACGAATTAATAGAAGAAGCCTATCAAAAAGTACGCACTATTGCCCATACTAAAAATGCGGGCGTAATTGCCAATCAAGGGTTGCTGCCAGCCGTTAAAAACATCGCTAAAAAAATTGCGATACCCGGCAAACTCACTGTTGAAGTTATTCCGTTTGGACTGGAGGAACGTCTGGAAAACACCCTCGAAGTAACCATTTTCAGAATGATACAGGAAATACTTACCAATGCAATAAAACACGCTAATGCCACAGAAATTACTATACATCTTACCCAGCATGATGATAGCTTAAACATAATTGTGGAAGACAATGGCGGCGGATTTAACTCTAAAAATATAGATAAAAAAGAAGGAATGGGATTAACTAATATTGAAAAGAAAGTGGAACAAATGGGAGGCATTTTTACTATTGATAGTACTGAGAAAAGAGGCACTTCCATTCTAATTGATATACCCTTATGATAACACTGGCTATTGCCGAAGACCATCAGGCATTGATTGACGGCATGAAATTGTTTTTTAAAAACGAAACTGATATCATGGTTGTGGGCGAATCCAACGATGGTGAAGAGCTGATTGAATTGGTAAAAAACAAAAGACCAAGCGTAGTCATTACTGATATCCGCATGCCCAAATGCGACGGTATCATGGCAACCCGAATTATCAAAAATCAATACCCAGAAACAAAAGTTATCGCTTTTAGCATGTTTGACCAAGAGGAAGCGATTGAACAGATGAAGGCCGCCGGAGCATCGGGCTATATTATGAAAA
>JAYURX010000072.1:0-2240 GCA_043755965.1 Flavobacterium sp.
TGCTTTTGCTTTACCGTTAGTATTGGTAATTACAACTTTTACGTTTTTCTCTATATTAACTTTAGTATCCTTTTCAGCACAACAATCGTCTTTTTTAGCGATGAATTTTCCATCGGCATCATAGTGAGAAAGACAGGCAGCTTTTTCTTCTGTATTACATCCTAAAGAATCACACATAGCAGCACATTCTTCTTTTGTCATGTCTTTGCATTTGCTCATATCGCATTTGCCCATCATTTCACCTTCGCATGATTCATATCCTTTTTTAAAATCTTTTACAAATTTATCTTTTCCATCTTCAGCACTGTGACCGGCACCTAAAATTGGAGCAATCACTAATCCAATCAAACAAGTTAATTTGATTAAGATGTTCATTGACGGTCCTGAAGTATCCTTAAATGGATCTCCCACAGTATCTCCGGTTACGGCAGCTTTGTGAGCATCAGAACCTTTATATGTCATTTCACCGTTGATTAAAACTCCGGCTTCGAAAGATTTCTTAGCATTATCCCATGCACCACCAGCGTTGTTTTGGAACACAGCCCAAAGAACTCCTGATACTGTAACTCCGGCCATATAACCACCTAACATTTCAGCGATTAATTGGTTATTATCTGCGTAAACTAATTTTCCTAATAATACGATTGCAATTGGGAAACCAATAGTCATAATCCCCGGCAACATCATTTCGCGTAAAGCCGCTTTTGTAGAAATATCAACACACTTTGCATATTCCGGTTTTCCGGTTCCTTCCATAATTCCCGGAATTTCCTTGAACTGACGACGCACTTCATAAACCATGTCCATCGCAGCTTTTCCAACAGAGTTCATTGCTAATGCAGAGAATACTACTGGTATCATTCCTCCCACAAATAACATAGCCAATACAGGCGCTTTGAAGATGTTTATTCCGTCAATTCCTGTAAACGTTACATAAGCAGCAAATAAAGCTAAAGATGTTAACGCCGCAGAAGCGATTGCAAAACCTTTTCCTGTTGCGGCAGTTGTGTTACCAACTGAATCCAAGATGTCTGTACGAGTACGAACTTCTTTTGGTAATTCGCTCATTTCAGCAATTCCACCAGCGTTATCAGATATTGGTCCGAATGCGTCAATTGCTAATTGCATAGCCGTTGTTGCCATCATTGCAGAAGCAGCCAAAGCTACACCGTAGAAACCAGCCAAAGCATAAGTAGACCAGATTGCGGCAGCAAACAATAAAACGGTAGGGAATGTAGAAATCATACCTGTTGCCAAACCAGCAATCACGTTTGTTCCTGCTCCAGTTGATGATTTTTGTACAATTGCCAATACGGGTTTTGTACCTAATCCTGTGTAATATTCTGTTACTGATGAAATAGCTCCACCAACAAATAATCCGATTAAAGTTGCATAGAAAACTCGCATTGAAGAAATATCCTGTAATCCTTCACCAAAAAATCCCATTTGCATAGTTTCCGGCAACATGTATTGAACCAGGAAGAAACAAGCTACTGCAGTCAACACGATAGAAACCCAGTTTCCGATGTTTAGTGCTTTTTGAACCTGAGCTTCTTTAGCGTCATCGCTTGAAATTTTAACCAACATAGTTCCGATGATAGAGAATAAGATTCCGAAACCAGCGATTGCCATTGGCAATAATATTGGACCAATTCCACCGAAAGCGTCCTCGATTTTTCCGCCCATATCCTTGATAACATAGTTGCCTAATACCATTGCAGCCAAAACTGTAGCTACATAAGAACCAAATAAGTCAGCTCCCATTCCGGCAACGTCACCAACGTTGTCACCAACGTTATCTGCAATTGTAGCAGGGTTTCTTGGATCATCTTCCGGGATTCCAGCTTCAACCTTACCTACTAAGTCAGCACCAACGTCAGCAGCTTTAGTATAAATACCACCACCAACACGGGCAAACAATGCAATAGATTCAGCTCCAAGAGAGAAACCAGCCAATGTTTCCAAAACAACGGTCATGTCTTCTGTCCCTGTCCAGGCACCACCCATAAACATATTATATAATATAATAAAGAAACTTGTCAAACCTAAAACGGCTAAACCTGCAACGCCTAATCCCATTACGGTTCCACCACCAAAAGAAACTTTTAAAGCTTGTGGCAAACTTGTTCGGGCTGCCTGTGTAGTTCTTACGTTAGTTTTGGTTGCGATTTTCATTCCCATATTTCCGGCTAAAGCTGAAAAGAAAGCTCCGAAAATAAATGCAATAACGATTAATAAAT
>JAYURX010000073.1:0-5153 GCA_043755965.1 Flavobacterium sp.
GAGATAACTGTTTTTGAACTAAAAAAAGGGGAAAAAGTAGCATAATTAGTTAAAAATGCTACATTTGTGCTTTACAACTTTTTTTAAGCTATAAAAAGAATTAAAAATATTTTGGTTTTATGTCAAAATTTGGAGAATTAATCAATGCACAAGTTCCCGTATTAATTGACTTTTATACAGAGTGGAACGAATCTTCAGTTTCTATGCATCCGGTCATCCGTGATGTTGCCGCAGCGCTTGGTGACAGGGCTAAAGTGATAAAAATTGATGTTGATAAAAATCAGGAATTGGCCGATGCGCTTCGCATTAAAGGATTACCAACCTTGATGATTTACAAAGAAGGTCAAATGGTTTGGAGACAATCGGGAGAATTGGATGCCAACACTATTATTAACCTGGTTCAGGAACAGCTTTAATCACTCCTTAACAACATAAAAAAGGCGAACCAATTATTTTGGCTCGCCTTTTACATTCCGTGGAAGTTGCTACAAGTTGGTTCAATCTCCTTTGCGGTACGATCTTATCAGCATTCCATTATTTTCAAAAAAGCGTTTTAGTTGATCCAGTTTTTGGTAATCTTCATTTTTTAATTTGTCGTGAGCAAAACTTGACGAAAATGTTCCACAATTAAAACAAAATTGGATGTACTCAAATATATTTCCCGTTTTATCAAAAAATAAAATGGCATATCCGGTTTCTGAACAGTCTCCTTTACCAATTATATTTTCTTCTATGCTTTTTGAATAAATGACATCCTGTAACTTTTTATATTCTGATTTATTCAATCTTATCAATTTTTCAAATCCAATAATATTTACTTTTCCGTTTAGTTTTGGTATTTCGCGGCATTCAATTATAGAAAGCGAGTCAGTGACATATTGCAAATTTTCAAAGGAAGCAATCATAATGGAACTTGTCTTTGTAAAAGGATATTTGTCTAAACTAGCTGTTTTGGATTGCCCAACAACTAAATGGCTGATGAAAAATAAGATTAGAAGTAATTGATTACGATTCATAATTTTTTTTGAGTTTGTCTAAGAATTTGCAGTAGCGTTCCGCCGCTTGGCGAAGTTTTGTTATTTAAACGCCTTTAGTTTTTCCAGATTTTCTATGGCTTCGTCCAGTTTATCAATCATAGATTTCAACTTAGTGTTCTTGTTATGTTCAAAATTCACATTGGTTAGATTTTGGCTTCCAATTTTTTCTGTCTTTTGAAAAAAAGTGCTTTCTGTCCAACATTTGAGTATATAACCATTAAGAAATAAATTAAATTCTTTTACCTCATTAGCTTCACTTGCTACATCAATTAGCTCATTGTTTTCCATAAATGCAAATGATTTTATTTGTTCATTTTTCATAGTTTTCAAATTTGAAAAAAAATATTGCCAAATTTCTTCAATTGAAACATCAATTATTGGATAAAGCTTTCCAGTTTCTATCTTTTTCAATTTGGTCTTTCCCTTTTCTTTCCAAAATATGTACTGCGTATACTTTGCTTCCGTCTTTTTAGTAAAAACTTCATAATCACAAATAGTGTCTATTTGTCTGTTATATAATTCATTTACAAATTCATTAACTTCTGTATTCCGGGATAACATGTTTTCATTTTGGGCAAAAATGAAACAGCTAAATAAAAGTATATAGGCTTTAAAAAATATTTTGAAGTTCATCATATTTATATGGTATTAAAAATTCCTGGTAACGTTGCACAGTTCTACACTGTGGTGGCAACTTACCGCTTTTGCTTCGCACAGTTCGGCTTACAGCCTCGGCTCCTTCGGCAGTCGCTTTGCTCGTGTGTTGTAAAGATATGAAAATTTAGCTTCGCTCAATTCACCTTTGGCTCGTGTCCGGCTTGAAATATAAAACTAACCACCTGCCAGCCGGCAGACTGGTTGCTGCAAACTGCTAGATGGAATACCTTGAAATAGTTAATCTTATTTCAATGAACGGAATTTTTTTTTACTTTTATCAAAACTTACAACACTATGAAATCGAAGATTACTACGTCAATTCGCCTTTCAGGCTCGAGTCACGAACGCCAAAAAAAAATAACTCTAGTGAGTAAAAAGCTATTATCATTATCGTTTCTATTCATCGCCCTTGCAACCAATGCCCAAATCAAGTTTGCTAAGGCTGAAGCAAAACCGGTTGTTATTGGAAAAGTGGGAACTCCCACTCTAACTACGGTGGAAATAACGAAGACTGGTGACCTGGTGACCTTCAAATACCAGAACAACAACAAACCGCAGGTAGCGGAATTCAAAACGTTCTCATTCAAAGACATTGATGGTGCCTTGGAAGGATTCTATAGCGTAATCAATGAGGGTTTTTCAAGCTTACCGAAAGAAGATATCAAGATTGAACTTCCCAATGAAACAGTTAGCCTTCAATACACAAAGTCTATGAACGTAGCAAACGTTAAGATGAAGATAGCATACAATAACGGTGAAGAAGGAGGTATAACCGTTTGGTTAACCAAGAAGGCAATAGATAAGCTGTTCAACAAATTATAAATTTACGTCCGATTTTCCGGCTACGGAAAATCGGAGCTAGACATTGCGACAAACTGCTGTTATGCGACGGCTAATTGCTAACTTTGGTTAAGCCCAACCTTATAAAACCAATTTGCATTTTCATTCTTATAAACAAAATTCCATCCTTATAAGTATATGAAAGCTCATTTTTATTGCCTTCATCGTTAATCATCACTATCTTTTTGCCTTTCTTATTAACTTTATAATCCCCATTTTCGGTTTCTCCCACTGCTGGAAGATCCACAACATATTTTCCGTTGCTGTTAAAAGTATAACTCATAGAAAAAAATATTAATTCCGTCTTTTGTTTAAGACTTTCAGCTTCGTCTTTTCTGGCAGGATTTTTATAACTTAGTGAATCTGTGGTTTTATTATAATACGCAATTTCATCTTCATATGAAATCACGCTCCATTTTCCAGTAATATCTTGTGAGTAGCTTTTGAAACTAAGAAGTAAAATAATAAATAAAGTTCTTTTCATGCTGGATGTTTATTAGCTGTTGCATAACGTTCCGCCGCTTCTCGTCAGTTGCGAACTTCGGAACTTTATATTTTCTGTTAAAGATAAAAATTCTTGCGAAACGTGAAGGTGAACTTACAACAAAATTTGCAATTGCGAGAAACGGCTGTTATATGATGCCCGCTTTTCCTCTTCCACTTTTGATTTTCCATCCTGCTATATTTCTGTTTCGGGAATGTATTAATTTTTTGAGTAATTGCTGAATGACTTCATTGACCAAAAGAAAGGCACTGTTAGTATCAAAAGAATTGCCATTGGAATCAAATATAGAAGAATAAAAAACCCTATTGTACCCAATCCTATTCCATTCCAAGTAATTACAAACCAGGTTAAAAAGCTAATAATAATAAAGGTAAAAAGTAATTTGAGGTATGTTTTTAATGTATTGAAATGAGTAAACCAGCTAAAACTAATTGTATATAATAATGCACAAATAAAAATATTAAAAAAGAACACATACATATCTGCTGTTTCATAAATTTGAATTTCTTTATTTAAAAACAGGTTTCTAAACAAGCGGCCTAAAGGTGTAAATATAAATTCCGTATTTGCTTCTTTGTAATTTAAAACTAGTATTGTCTCGAATATTATTTGATGCAATAAACAGTAATATAAAAAAGTGGTATAGAAAAATTTGTTATCACTCATGGTTTTTATATTTATTCATATTTCCTGTATAATTTATAGTACGATTTCTTTTAAACGGTTAGTGTAGCTCAAGGGTATCATATAACTTGTATATAGGTCTGATAAAATCATCCATATCTCCCATTTCTATGCGGATAGATCTGATTACGATCATTCTCATCAGCTAATATATAAATTTATTACAACTTATCCTTACAGCTTTTTCCGCAAAACTGAGAATAATTATTCAATTTTTGCACAAACAAATCCCTTCTCTTTCAAGAAAGCTAAGGTTTTAGGCAAAACATATCTGAGGTTTTGCTCCGCTTTTAGGCTATCATGAAAAACGATAATGCTTCCGGATACTGTATTTTTTAATACATTATCCAAACATTTCTCCGGAGTGATAGTTTGTTCAAAATCGTAACTCAGAACATCCCACATAATTATTTTGTACCCCAATTTTCGTAAAGCCCTGGATTGAGAAGGTTTAATCTTCCCGTAAGGCGGACGAAAAAGATTTGGGATTTGCTTCGCCTGTTCACTATCGTTCGAGTGGGATTTAGCTCCGCTCCGTTCGTCTTCGACTCGGGTGGGATTTAGGATTTGAGACTGACAGAGCGAAACGTCTTCAACATATTTATCAGTATTAGTTTCCCAGCCTTTCAAATGATCAAAAGTGTGATTGCCAATAGCGTGTCCTTCGTCAATTACTTTTTGGAAAATTTCAGGATGTTTTTCAATGTTGTTTCCAATGCATAAGAAAGTGGCTTTGGCATCGTATTTTTTTAGTTGTTCCAATGTCCATTCGGTAATTTCCGGTGTCGGGCCATCATCAAAGGTCAGGAATACTTTATTTTCATTATTTGGAATATCCCAAACATAATTTGGAAAAATCCATTTGACGAAACGATTTGTTTTCACCCAGAAACTCATAGGCTAAATATAAAAAAAAAGTGCCAAAATGAATTACAAATTGGCACATATTCACCCGAGGATGACAATCCGAACTGAGCGAAGCTAAATTTTAAAATTGAATTATTCCAAATCTCTTCCGAAACGGGTAAATCTTTGTACGAGAGAGTTAAACACCGGTTTGTTTTTGTTGTAAAATGCTACATCGCCGCGGTCTTTCATTACGATTAACAAACTTCTGTAACGTTCAATATCCGTAATAATATCAGAGGCAATTCCATTCTGAATAGATGGCTGAATATTTGAATAATAGGTTAAATTTTGTTTGTATTTAATCATTAATCGTTCTAATAATTCCCTCGCTTTTGCTTTTTCACCAAGTTTGTAGTAGCCACTTGCTAATGGTTCCACCATAGTGTAATAACCATAATAATCCATAGGCATTTTGGTTAAAGCCAAATCAATGATTTTTTTGGCTTTGGCTGTTTTGCCTTCGTTGATTAATTGTTCCATTAATCGAGCCATGTTGGTTCTGTACGAAATACTGTTTTTAC
>JAYURX010000074.1:0-5137 GCA_043755965.1 Flavobacterium sp.
TTCCTTGATTTACCGCTTCAAAATTCCAAATACAAAAACTCATCCTTAAACCCTAAGGATATTGAATCCTATAAAAAACGGATTATTAATGCAATGGAAACCGATAAGGTTTTTACCAATGAAAATCTGTCTTTACAGACTTTTAGCGAATTGGTAAACATTCCAAAACACTATATTTCCGAGATTCTTAGCGTCCATTTGAACACCAATTTTCAAGATTTTGTAAACGAATACCGGGTTGAGGAGTTTATAAAATTGTATTCCAATTCTGAAAACGACCATTTTTCGATACTTGGGATCGCTACTTCGGTCGGATTTAAAAACAAGGCAACTTTTAATGCTAATTTCAAGAGAATCAAAGGTGTGCCGCCAACAGAGTACAAACATAACATCAATAAATAAGTGCTTTTTTAGTCTATTCTAATTAGAGCAGACTCTTATTTTTAGCTTTCTTTTTTTTTACCATTTACTTTTGTAATCACTTATTCAATAAAGTTTTTACCTAAAAAAGGAATGAAAAAAATACCTGCAAATCGCTTTACGATTCAAAACACTTTTATCGCTATTTATTGTTCTATAGGTTTTACCATAAGAATGATACTGTTTATTATGTCTTTCCATGCTATAGATTTTTCTATTCTCAATATTTTTAAAATATTCGGTTTGGGATTATTGTTTGATTTTGGCACGGCTGTTTTTTTTATACTTCCGTATAGCCTGTATTTATTGCTTTTCCCTTCAAAAAGAGTCGGAAGCAAAGCAGACAAAATTATCACTTATCTGCTGTTATTTTTTACCATTTTTATCACGGTATTTTCATTTTTGGCTGAGTTTCCATTTTGGAGTGAATTCAACACCCGATTTAATTTTATTGCAGTCGATTATTTAATCTACACTTACGAAGTATTTGAAAATATCAATCAATCCTATCCCTTACCGATTTTAATTCTTTCATTGTTATTTAATACAGGTTTGTTTTTCCTGTATTTTGCCAAGACAAATAAGTTTCTGGTAGTTTTTTCAGATAGGCAGCCATTCAAAAAAAGAGTAGCTCATAGCTTAGTCTTGGTATTTATAAGCCTTTTTTACATTGTATTTATTACCAATAAAATGGCTGAATATGGAAAGAATCTGTATGTGAACGAACTTTCCAAAAATGGGGTCTATTCCTTTTTTGCTGCCTATCGCTCCAATGAATTGGACTATGATACTTTTTATCAAAAACTGCCGGATGAAACTGCTTTCAGCTTGATAAAAAAAGAGATTAAGCAAGACAATCAAAACTTTGTTTCTAATGAAATGACAAGTTTAAACAGAAAGGTAACCAACGTTGAAACCGAAATCCATCCAAACATTATGTTGATTTGTATTGAGAGTTTTAGCGCCGAATTCATGGGGGCATTTGGAAGTGATAGGAATTTAACTCCAAACCTTGATAAAATGGCGGAACAAAGTATCTTTTTCACCAATCTTTATGCTACAGGAACCCGAACCATAAGAGGCATGGAAGCACTGACGCTTTCGGTGCCGCCTACACCGGGAAACAGCATAGTCAGACGTCCGGATAATTCCAATCTGTATTCAATTGCAACTATTCTAAAACAAAAAAAATACAACCTAAATTTCATTTATGGCGGTGATGGTTATTTTGATAATATGAACACTTTTTTTGGAGGTCAGGGATTTAATATTGTCGACCGAAATAGGGGAAATCCGTTAGCTGATGATATTAAAACGAAGCGTATCAATATTGAAGATAATGAAGTTACTTTTGAGAATGCATGGGGAATTTGCGATGAAGACATCTACAATAAGACTTTGAAAATTGCGGATTCAAATTATGCTTCGGGTCAACCTTTTTTTAATTTTATCATGACTACTTCCAATCATAAGCCTTACTCTTTCCCTGCTAATGCTATTGAAATGCCACAAGGAAAAAGGGAATCGGTTATAAAATACACCGATTATGCTATTGGAAAATTTATCAATAGTGCCAAAAATAAACCTTGGTTTAAAAATACTGTTTTCATTTTTGTTGCCGATCATTGTGCGAACAGTGCCGGAAAATGGGAAGTTAATATTGATAAACACCATATCCCGGCCATAATTTATAATGCAAATGTTGCTCCGGAAAAAGTAAATAAATTAGTTTCCCAAATTGATATTATGCCAACCGTTTTTGGATATCTAAACTGGAATTTTGAGACTTCATTGTATGGGAAAGATGTACGTTTAATGCAACCAAACGAGGAACGGGCTTTGCTTGGAAATTACAGAACAATAGGGCTTTTACAAGACAATATTTTCACCGAAATCAATGATAAAAAGGAATGTAATCAATACTTCTGGAATCCTATAACCAAAGAAATGAAAGCGATGAAAAGTCAAAACGCGTCTTTAAAAAATAAAACCATTGCCAATTATCAGACGGCAAGTCACCGTTTTAAAAATGGGTATATGAAGGCAAAATGAGAGCTTATTAAATCGTCAAAATTTTCATTTCGACCAAAGGGAGAAATCACATAATATGAATTATTTAATGAGATTCCTCTCTCGTCCCAAAAGACGAGACGGAATGACAAGTTTGTGTAAAGCATCGTCCGGATTCGAACAATATCTTTAATTAATTTTTTCTAAAAATTTTCAATAAAAAAACCTCTCATTAAGAGAGGTTTAATTTCAGAGGCATCGTCCGGATTCGAACCGGAGTAGACGGTTTTGCAGACCGGTGCCTAGCCGCTCGGCCACGATGCCAGTATGGCGGCAAATATAGAATAAAAATACCAAAATGCAAATTCCAAATTCCAAATCAAAATAAAATTATAAACTTTAAATTGGATTTTGGAATTTAAAAATTGGAATTTAACTACGGTATTCTTCCATTTCAATCGTAACGGCTTCAACATCACCTCCAATTGGTGGATTAAGTTTTGAAACCGCTAAAAGAATTCTTGAAACTGATGGAATCTCTCTAAAAACCCGCGCTATAATTCGATGTGCCACATGCTCTAATAACTTGGAACGGATAGCCATTTCTTCGGCGACAATTTTGTTTAAAAGCACGTAATCAACGGTATCTTTGAGTTCATCAGAAAGAGAAGACTTTCTTAAATCGGTTTTTATTTCCAAATCCACACGATAATCCGAACCAATCCGTGCTTCTTCTTCCAAACAGCCGTGAAAAGAAAATGTCCTGATGTTTTTGAGTTTTATGGTTCCCATTTTATAGGTTTATGGTTAGTGGTTTGTGGTTTATAGTTTTAGTATTGAGTTTTCAGAAGAAAACCATAAACGATAAACCATAAACTCCAAACTTTTTTATCTTTGCTAAAATTACAAAAATAATGTCAACAGAAGAGAAGTCGCTTAATTTCATTGAACAAATTATTGAAGAGGATTTGAAAAAAGGTTTGTCAAATGACAAATTGCGTTTTCGTTTTCCGCCTGAACCAAACGGCTATTTGCACGTTGGTCATGCCAGTGCTATTTGTTTAAACTTTGGTTTGGGACTAGATTATCAGGCGCCGGTGAATCTGCGTTTTGACGATACCAATCCCGCCAAGGAAGAGCAGGAATATGTTGACGCTATCAAAAAAGATATCGAATGGCTGGGTTACGAATGGAGTAATGAATGTTACGCCTCTGATTATTTCCAACAATTATACGATTGGGCAGTTGAGTTTATCAAGAAAGGAAAGGCTTATGTTGACAGTCAGTCTTCCGAAGACATGGCAATTCAGAAAGGAACGCCAACAAGTCCGGGAACGGATTCACCTTATAGAAACCGGTCGGTTGATGAGAATTTAGATTTGTTTACCCGAATGAAAAAAGGAGAATTTCCAAATGGAACACATATTCTTCGCGCAAAAATAAGCATGGGTGCCAACAATATGTTGATGCGCGACCCAATCATGTACCGAATCCTGCATGCCCATCACCATAGAACCGCAAATGATTGGTGTATTTATCCAATGTATGATTGGGCTCATGGCGAAAGCGATTATCTGGAGCAAATTTCACATTCGTTTTGTACGCTTGAATTCCTGCCTCATCGCGAATTATACGATTGGTTTTTAGATCAGGTTTATGATGAGAATAAAGTACGCCCAAAGCAAAGAGAGTTTGCCAGAAGAAATCTTTCCCATACTGTTGTTTCAAAAAGAAAACTATTACAATTAGTAGAGGAAAAACATGTTACTTCCTGGGATGATCCAAGAATGAGCACCATTTCTGGAATGCGTCGTCGTGGTTATCCACCAATGGCAATCCGTAATTTTGCTAATACCATCGGAATTGCGAAACGTACCAACTTAATTGATGTTTCGCTTTTGGAGTTTTGCGTTCGCGAAGTTTTGAATAAAACGGCTCCAAGAGTTATGGCCGTTTTGAATCCGGTGAAGTTGGTTATTATCAATTATCCTGATGGAAAAGAAGAAATTCTGGATGCTGAAAATAGCCAGGAAGATGAAAGCTTAGGTTTCAGAAAAGTTCCTTTTTCAAGAGAAATGTATATTGAAAGAGAGGATTTTCAGGAAGAAGCAAACAAGAAGTTTTTCCGCTTGACATTGGGAACGGAGGTTCGTTTAAAAAATGGGTATATCATTAAAGGAGAATCCGTTATAAAAGACGCGGCCGGAAATATTACTGAAATTCATTGTACTTATGATGAAGATTCCCGCAGCGGAAGCGGAACAGAAGCCAGTCAAAGAAAGGTAAAAGGAACCATTCACTGGGTTTCTGTCAATCATGCCATTGAAGCGGAAGTTCGTATTTATGACCGATTGTTTACTCATGAAAATCCTGATGGAGATAAAGAAGTAGATTTCAAGGAATATATAAATCCAAATTCGCTGGAAGTGATTACAGGATATTTGGAACCCAGTTTGGCCACAGCCAAAAAAGGAGAGCGTTTCCAATTTCAACGTTTGGGATATTTTTGTGTTGATAAAGATTCGACATCAGGAAAATTGGTTTTTAATAAAACAGTTGGCCTAAGAGATACTTGGGCAAAAGTGGAAAATAAGGAATAATTTCAAAATAGATTTTACAAATGCGAAGCTCATCTCATTTTAAAAAAGAGATGGGCTTTTTTATTATTTATAAAATTTATAGTAATTAAAAAATCCATAATTTTTAA
>JAYURX010000075.1:0-2222 GCA_043755965.1 Flavobacterium sp.
AGCTGCGGCTCAGATTCAGGATATTATCAAAAATATGGAGCTTTCGGGAGAAACAACTATGGCTGTTATCATTGGTGGAATAACCTTGCTTATTGGTGCAACTAGCGTTTTTGTAGATATTCAGGAGTCCATTAATATTATCTGGAGAGTAAAAGCAAAACCAAAACGCGGTTGGTTAAAACTTCTTGAAGACAGGCTACTTTCTTCTTCATTAATTGTTGGTCTCGGATTTTTACTAATTGTTTCGCTAATGGTTAACGGAGCTTTGTTAGCTTTAAGTGAATGGCTCAAAGGTTATTTTCCAGATGTTACACTTATAGTCTTTCAGATTGCAAACCTATTGGTAAGTTTTATAGTCATTATGACACTTTTTGGTGTGATTTTTAAAGTTTTACCAGACGCAAAAATTGCTTGGAAAGATGTCAAATCCGGAGCTTTTTTTACGGCTTGTCTCTTTATGCTCGGCCGATTTTTGATCGGAATTTATATTGATTATTCTAGCACAGGTTCGGCTTATGGCGCGGCAGGATCATTGATTGTGATTTTGGTTTGGGTTTATTATACTGCGGCGATATTGTATTTTGGTGCGGAATTCACACGAGTTTATGCTGAATATATGGGTGCACGAATTGAACCCGCTGATTATGCCGTTTATGTTGAGCAGTTTGAAAAGGAAAGAGATGTTGTTGTTCTTCCTGATACGGCAAAACCAGATGCGGAAGTTATCGTAAAACCTGAAGAGAAACCAAAACCAAAACCAAAACAAAAGGCAAAATCAACTCCTAAGTCTGGAGCTAAATCAACCGGTATGAGTAAAACAAAAACTAAAAAGAAGGATGAAAAATAGCTTTTTGCTGAATTTCGCTGCCCTATCTTTTTAATCGAAACTTTGCCTTATCTTTGCCGATTAAATGCGGGAGCATTTTGCCACAAATTGACAGATTTACGAAGATGAAGCATATTAGAAATTTTTGCATAATTGCACATATTGACCACGGAAAAAGCACGCTTGCCGATAGGCTTCTTGGTGCCACACAAACCGTTACGGCTCGTGAAGAAAAAGCTCAATTGCTAGACAATATGGACCTGGAGCGCGAACGCGGCATTACCATAAAAAGTCACGCGATTCAAATGGAGTATAAATACAAGGGTGAAAATTATATCTTGAATCTTATTGATACTCCCGGACATGTTGATTTCTCGTACGAAGTTTCCCGTTCAATTGCCGCTTGTGAAGGAGCTTTGTTGATTGTTGATGCGGCACAAAGCATTCAGGCACAGACAATTTCGAATCTGTATTTAGCTTTAGAAAATGACTTGGAAATTATCCCTGTTTTGAATAAGGTTGATTTACCAAGCGCTAATCCGGAAGAAGTTAGCGACGATATCATAGATTTATTAGGTTGTAAATTAGAAGATATTATTCATGCTTCGGGTAAAACCGGTTTAGGTGTGGAAAATATTCTGGCAGCAATAATCGAAAAAATTCCCGCTCCCAAAGGCGTTAAAGACGAACCATTACAAGCCTTGATTTTTGATTCTCATTACAATCCGTTTCGCGGCATCGAAGTTATTTTCCGTGTGAAAAATGGAGAAATCAGAAAAGGCCAGAAAATCAAATTTATGGCGACAGGCAATGAATATTTTGCTGATGAAGTGGGAACTTTGAAGTTAAATCAAGTGCCAAAAGACGTGATTTCTACGGGTGATGTTGGGTATTTGATTTCCGGAATTAAAGAAGCGAAAGAAGTAAAAGTTGGAGACACCTTAACGGATGCGAAAACGCCGACCACCAATATGATTATTGGTTTTGAGGATGTAAAACCAATGGTTTTCGCCGGAATTTATCCTGTTGACACGGAAGATTACGAAGACTTGCGTGCTTCGATGGAGAAACTGCAATTGAATGATGCATCGCTGGTATTTATCCCTGAAAGTTCGGCTGCTCTAGGGTTCGGTTTCCGTTGCGGATTTTTAGGAATGTTGCATTTGGAAATCATACAGGAACGATTAGAGCGTGAATATGATATGACTGTAATTACTACAGTTCCTAACGTTTCTTATTTGGCGTATACCAAAAAAGAACCAGAAGTTGGTTTCGTTGTAAACAATCCTTCGGATTTACCGGAACCATCCAAACTAGATAGAGTTGAAGAGCCTTTTATCAAAGCCACCATTATTACCAAAGCCGATTATGTTGGGAATGTAATGGGTTTGTGTAT
>JAYURX010000076.1:0-5110 GCA_043755965.1 Flavobacterium sp.
AACTTGTGCTGTTGGTTCTGCTTTTTTATCGTTGTTCAAAGTGAACTTGATGGCATCAACGGCTGACTTAGTTCTCAAATAGTACATTCCGGTTTTCAAACCACTTTGCCAGGCATAGAAATGCATCGACGTTAATTTCGCGTAGTTGGCATCCTGCATAAACAAGTTCAGCGATTGCGATTGGTCAATGAAATAACCTCTGTGGCGCGACATATCGATGATGTCTTTCATAGACATTTCCCAAACGGTTTTGTATAGTTCCTTCAGGTCTTGCGGAATATCCAAATCCTGAACAGAACCATTGTTACGCATCAATTGTTGTTTCAAATCTTCATTCCAAAGCCCTTGTTTTACCAAGTCTTCCAGTAAATGCTTGTTCACTACAATGAATTCCCCAGACAATACACGACGGGTGTAAATGTTAGAAGTATACGGTTCGAATGCTTCGTTGTTTCCCAAAATTTGCGAAGTGGAAGCGGTTGGCATTGGCGCAACCAACAATGAGTTTCTCACACCGTGTTTCATTACCTCTTTTCTCAACGCAGCCCAGTCCCAACGACCGGAAAGTTCCTCGTCCTTGATGTTCCAAAGATTGTGTTGGAATTCCCCGTTTGCAATTGGCGAACCTTTGAAAGTAGAATATGGTCCTTCCGTTTTTGCTTCTTCCATTGAAGCGGTAACAGCAGCAAAGTATAAAGTTTCGAAAATTTCCTGGTTTAATTTTTTAGCTTCATCGCTGGTAAATGGCATTCGCAACAAAATGAAAGCATCTGCCAAACCTTGTACACCCAATCCAACCGGACGGTGACGCATGTTTGAGTTTTCAGCTTCCGGAACCGGATAGTAATTCCTGTCGATTACACGATTTAGGTTTCGGGTTACGCGTTTTGTTACGTTGTATAACAATTGGTGGTTGAATTCTCCATTTTCCACAAACATTGGCAACGAAATCGAAGCCAGGTTACAAACTGCCACTTCATCTTCAGCAGTATATTCCATGATTTCGGTGCAAAGGTTTGACGAACGGATTGTTCCCAAATTCTTTTGGTTGGATTTTCTGTTTGCTGCATCTTTATACAACATGTATGGCGTTCCCGTTTCGATTTGGGATTCAAGGATTTTCTCCCAAAGTTCACGGGCTTTTATTGTTTTTCTTCCTTTGCCTTTTTCTTCATAGGAAGTATATAATGCTTCGAATTCGTCTCCGTAAACATCACATAATCCCGGACATTCATTTGGGCACATTAAGGTCCAATGCGTATCTTCCTGAACGCGTTTCATAAATAAATCGGATGTCCACATCGCGAAGAATAAATCACGCGCACGCATTTCCTCTTTTCCTGTATTCTTTTTCAAATCCAAAAATTCGAAAATATCAGCATGCCAGGTTTCTAAGTAAATAGCGAAACTTCCTTTGCGTTTTCCACCGCCTTGATCTACGTAACGCGCGGTGTCATTGAACACTCTCAACATCGGAACAATTCCGTTTGAAGTTCCGTTGGTACCACGAATATAGGAACCAGTTGCCCGAACATTGTGGATTGATAATCCAATTCCACCAGCCGATTGGGAGATTTTTGCTGTTTGTTTTAAAGTGTCGTAAATCCCGTCGATGCTGTCATCTTTCATGGTCAACAAGAAACAAGAAGACATTTGTGGTTTAGGCGTTCCGGCGTTGAACAAGGTTGGTGTGGCATGCGTAAAGAACTTTTTCGACATCAAATCGTACGTTTCAATTACGGATTCCATGTCGTTTAAGTGGATTCCAACAGCAACACGCATTAACATGTGTTGTGGACGCTCTACAATCTTACCATTGATTTTTAGCAAATACGAACGCTCTAAAGTTTTGAAACCAAAGTAATCGTAGTTGAAATCACGGTTGTATATTATATGTGAATTTAAAAATTCGGCATTCGCCTGAATAGCTTCGTGCACTTCTTCAGATAATAATGGCGCTTTTTGATTGGTTCGCGGATTTACATAAAAGTACATTTCTTTCATGGTTTCCGAGAACGATTTATTGGTGTTTTTATGCAGGTTAGAAATCGCAATACGTGCTGCTAATTGTGCATAATCAGGATGGGCAATAGTCATGGAAGCGGCTGTTTCTGCTGCTAAGTTGTCAAGTTCTGAAGTAGTTACACCGTCATACAATCCTTCGATTACACGCATGGTGACTTTTACAGCGTCGACCAAATCGTTCAATCCGTAACATAATTTTTTAATTCTGTCCGTGATTTTGTCGAACATTACCGGCTCTTTGTGGCCGTCTCTTTTTACAACATACATAAGCTTGTCAGTTTTTAAAAACAGAAAATCCCTTCGCTGCTTTTGGTTATTTGTTATGGTTTTTGTTTTGTACTGATTTAATTGAAAAGTTCAGTTTCTTTTTTAGGAGCTGTTTCCAGCTTTCCGTTCTATCTTTTTTAATTGCCTCGGGTTTAAACCCGAGGCAATTAAAAAAGGATGCCACTGCAATCTGGGCTAGGTTAACCCTGATAAAAGACAATATATTTTAAAAATCAGCGTCGAAGCTAATTTTACCAGATTCTGAATCGGTGTTCATTACACCTGCTTTTTGATACTCGGCAACCCGTTTTTCGAAGAAATTGGTTTTTCCCTGTAATGAAATCATGTCCATGAAATCAAAAGGATTTGTCGAATTGTACACTCTTTTGCATCCTAATTCCACCAACAATCTATCGGCAACAAATTCTAAATATTGGGTCATTAGATTGGCGTTCATTCCTATCAAACTTGCCGGAAGTGATTCGGTGATAAACTCACGCTCGATGTCTAAAGCGTCAGTGATGATTTCCGTAATTCTCGCTTTTGAAACTTTATGAACCAAATGGTGGTTGTGCAAATGCACTGCAAAATCGCAGTGAACGCCTTCGTCACGGGAAATTAATTCGTTTGAAAAAGTCAAGCCCGGCATTAATCCGCGTTTTTTCAACCAGTAAATCGAGCAAAATGCACCTGAGAAAAAGATTCCTTCAACGGCTGCAAAAGCAATAAGCCTTTCGGCAAACGAATCAGAACTAATCCATTTTAAAGCCCAGTCTGCTTTTTTCTTGATTGCTGGAAACACTTCCAATGCGTTAAAAAGTTGTGCTTTTTCTGCTTCGTCTTTTACATACGTATCAATCAAAAGCGAATAGGTTTCGCTGTGGATGTTTTCCATCATGATTTGGAAACCGTAGAAAAACTTAGCTTCCGGATATTGCACTTCGTTTACAAAATTCTCAGCCAGATTTTCATTTACAATTCCGTCAGAAGCGGCAAAAAAAGCTAAAATATGCTTGATGAAATATTTCTCGTCGTTATTTAATTTGTTATTCCAATCTGACAAATCCTGATGCAAATCTATTTCTTCTGCTGTCCAAAAACTGGCTTCCATTTTTTTGTACCAATCCCAGATATCGTGATGCTTTATGGGGAAAATCACGAAGCGGTTTTTGTTTTCTTGTAAAATTGGTTCGATGCTAGCCATTTTGAATTTGTCTTTTTAGTATTTGGATGATTTCTAATGAAATCTGTATGTTACAAAGATTGTCAAATGAAACGTAAAAAGAAAGTCAAACTTATTCACAATACGCTCTAGTTTTTAACATTTTTAACAAATAACTGTTCATAGCGCGTTTATTATATTTACTTGATTTACAGTTATTTAAAAAATGTAAATTCTTCAAAAAGCCCTAGAACAAAGAGAATTACGAATTTTCTGATAGTGTAATTTTAACATTTCCGCTCCTTCTGAAAATGCGATTTTTTGACGCAAAAAAAGAGCGGTTTTCCAGTAGAAAACCGCTCTTCGAAAAGTGTTTACATTATTTCTTATTTATCATCCGAAATATAGGTTTTATTACCATTAGAGTTAATATAATATCTTCCTCCTCTTGGCCCAGTGTACACTTTTTTGCCGTTATATTTTCCGGTTACTTTATCCGGAGTTCTAGGTGCTCTTTCGTTTGAGACTCTTTCTCTTACTACTTTTTTTGTTTTTGCTTCTGCTTTATTGGCCGCTGCTCCAGCTTTTCCTTCGGCCGATCTTTTTTGACCCGTTGCCGATGCGCTGTTTACTTTAGGTTTATAACGTTTGTCTACCGTTCCGTCTTTTTTTAGCTTAGAATCTGCATCTTTAAAACGTTTGTCCGGCGTACCGTCCTTTTTTATTTTTGGTGTTGTTACCTTAGCTTTTGTTGTTTTAACTGTGGTCGTTTTTTCTGTTTTGGCTTTAGCTTTCGTAGCTTTTGTTTCCTGAGCACTAGCATTGGCTATAAAAACCAAAAGGAAACACAATAAAAATAATTTTTTCATGACATTTTGTTTATTGGATTATATGGATAAAATTAAGGAAAAAATAAATGCGATAGCTTTCAAAAATGTTAAAAATATGCTCTCAATTGTATATTTCCTGTGTGAATCGTCTAAAATTGAAGTCAATCGGAATAATTAGAGCGACAGGAAATCGAAGATTCGACGTAGTCAATTTTTGGATTAATCAATTTGACATACAATTTATTTCGCTATGAACGGATAATGAGATTATCTATTATTGCATAGCTTACTGATAGTAATGTATATATATTAAAATAAAACGATTATTAGGTGTAATTACTCAAAATAATATTTTAGATTTACAACATTGTTTTAAAAATTTTCGCAAAATTAACGGGTTTTGTTTTGTGTAAAAATCAAAAAAAATCAATTTTTAGAACTCACCTTAACAATTTAAAAAACAGAAACATGAAAACTAACGTAGGTATTATTTTTTCATTTCTTATGGCAATGACCATTATGGCATGCAATGAACAATCCAAGAAAGGTGAAACAGCAAAAACGGATATCTCTAAAAGTGAAACAGCCACATTGCCTTCTTATGACCCGGCTATGGACCCAGTTAAAGTAGAGGCTGCATTTAATAAGGTTCTTGCTGACACACTTAATGTAAAATTACATGAGGTGACACTTAATCCTGGAGATTCTGTCGGCATGCACACACATCCGGACTTTACACTATACATACTTCAGGGTGGCACCCTTAAAATTTACCCCAAAGACGGTGAACCGAAAGTGCTAGAGCTGAAAACTGGAATGGGGTTCA
>JAYURX010000077.1:0-5109 GCA_043755965.1 Flavobacterium sp.
CCCCAAATGAAATGTTCCTCAATCTGAAACCCCGGCACTTCAATACTTCCTGCATAGGATGTCTTCATAATGTTGGTAACTATAATACTATCATCCAAAAAGTCTTTTAGTGGCAACTCTACAATTCCGGCTACTTCATCTTCTTGTAGTTCAAAGGATAATTCGTCATGGCTGTAGCCAAAAAAAGGATGAACCATATAATTACTCGGGGGAATATAGACCTCGGTAAAGGCCCGAACTACGTTGATGGTAGTAGGATGCACACCAATCTCTTCATGGGTTTCCCTTAAGGCAGTCTGTTGTAAGTCAGAATCTTCCACTTCAACTTTTCCGCCGGGAAATGCAATTTGAGACGAATGTACTCCGTTATAGGAAGTTCGAACAATTAATGCCAAATGGGTTTGCATTTCTTTTGGGTAAAAAAGCATCATTACGGCGGCTTTTTTTGGCTTTAATTTAGTGAAATCGGTATTTTTCAACAATTCTTCCCTGTTAGGCGGCACCATTTTTCTATGAGCATTCATGGCTGGAAGCTCAACATTTAGTACTTTTGGCGCATATTTTAAGAACTCGTCGAAACGCATCTTGATTAGTTTAGGAATATAAAGTTACCTCAAAAAACAAAGTATCCAAATTTTATCCTACTAAAATGTACAGCAAAAAAGAAGCGGCAATTATAAAAAAAGAATTCTGGACGGCGTTTGCAACTGTATATCCCAGGAAATGGCTGTTGTATGATACCAAAATCAAAGACGTCACTTTCAAGTTTTATGTCGACAATAAAAAGGCTCAGGTACTCTTGGATATTGAGCCCAAAGAAGAGGAAAAGCGTAAAATTTATTTTGAAAAAATAGAATCCTTAAAAACCATTTTGCTCGAAGAGTATCTTCCTGAAGCTATCCTTGAGCGGGATTTTTATCTTGAAAATGGCAAAGTCATCAGTAGGATTTGGATAGAAAAATTAGGCGTTAGTTTGAATAATAAAAATAATTGGGCTGATATTTTTGCCTTCTTTAATGAAACAATGGCACAGTTTGAACTATTTTTTCATGAATATGAAGATTACATTAAAGATTTAGAAACCAATGCTTAACGCAAGATTACGTCTTTTATTACTTCTTTACCAAGCTCTTCGTTTATCATTTTGATAATCTTTTGTTTACCATAACCCAATTCTTCGCGCAACACAGCCGAAGTCAACGAAACATAAAGTACTGTTCCTTTTAAGACTACTTCTTTGGTGTAATTGTTCACACCATTTCCCATTAGCGATTTCCAAGCTTCCTGCACGTCGATTTTGTCCATGCCGCCCTGGAGTTTATTTTTTTCGATAAACTCTTTTAAAACATCTCCGATAGAACCTTCGTTGCTTGTTCGTCTTGCCATTATTTAAATGAAAATGGTTTAAATTTTTTATAGGTGTATTCTAATTTATCTTTGTTTTTCAAAACTAACGTTGAGTCTTCAATGGTTATGATTTCTTCTTTCCATTTGCCAAATTTTGTATCGTATTCAATAAAAAAAGAGTTGTTCATTTCAACCACTTTGATGTTTTCCTGGATACCATTGGTTTGGAATTTTCCATCGAACTGCGGCATCACTTTTTGGCGAAAGCCCAGATTGTCTTTTAACTCAAAATAATCAATAGTTTCATTGACTTTATAATCCTTGGTTTTGCCGGTTGAGAATTTAACCTGTTTGATTTCCCAATAGCCATTCAGCTTTGCAATGTCTTTCTTCTTTACATTAGAATGACACGAAATCAGCAGCAAAGCAAAAAGCAATACACTTATTTTTTTCATGGATCAAAATTCAAATTGATGAATGACAAATTTAATTTTAATATTTACAACGTCATAAGAAATAGGAATTAAATATTAGAGATTTTATTAAAATCTCAAATGGTCACATATGAACATTAAACTATTTTATATCTTTAAAGTCCAAAGACAAATTTTTTCTAAATGAAATCGAAGATTACTACGTCAGTTCGCCTTTCAGGCTCGGGTCACGAAAACCTATTCAAAACAATTTTTACTTTAGTGAGTAAAAAAATATACTTTCTTCCTTTCCTTTTCCTTTTAGGTTGCAGTTCCGATTCTTCATATCCGACGGTTGAAGAGCAAATGTATTTTCCGCCAAATGACGGAAGCACAACCTGGGAAACTAAAGCAATAGCAAATTTAGGTTGGAATCAAAATGAAGTACAACCTTTATTGGATTATTTGGAATTGAAACATACCAGATCTTTTATCATTTTGGTCAACGGAAGAATTGTCATGGAAAATTATTTCAATGGGCATGCTGCTACTACTCCGTGGTATTGGGCAAGTGCCGGAAAAACACTGACGGCAACCATGACCGGAATTGCACAACAAGATGGGTTTTTGAACATCAACGATAAAGTTTCTGACTATATAGGAATAGGATGGACAAACGAAACTTTGGCACAGGAAAATTTGATTACCAACAGGCATTTACTGACGATGACCTCGGGAATTGATGATTATGTAAATGGTGTTTATAGTGATGATGTTACGCCATCAACTTTAAATTACAAAGCCGATGCCGGAACACGATGGGCTTACAGCAATGTGTATGTAAAATTGCAGAATGTTGTAGCAGCTGCTTCAGGACAAAACTGGAGTGCTTATTTTAACACGGGATTGAGAGATAAATTAGGCATGACCGGGACTTGGATTCAATCCGGGAATAATAGTGTGTATTGGAGTACCACAAGAAGCATGGCGCGTTTTGGGCTGATGGCATTGAATAAAGGAAAATGGAATGGAACGCAAATTATTAATGAAGCCTATTTCAATCAGGCGACAACTACTTCACAAAATATTAATCTTGCTTATGGTTATTTGTGGTGGCTGAATGGAAAAGCAAGTTATCATTTACCTCAAATTCAGTTGCAGGTCAACGGAAGTATCATTCCAACAGCGCCAAACGACATGTTTATGGCATTGGGTAAAAATGACCAGAAAATTTATGTTATTCCGAGTAAAAAAATGGTAGTCATTAGAATGGGAGATGCCGCTGATAGCGAAAACTTGGCATTGTCTGATTTTGACGAAATGCTTTGGACAAAAATTAGTGCTTTGTATCAGTAAAATTACTTTCTATTAATAAATCTGATTACGGCGTAAACAAATAACACAAAAGCAACTAGTCGCAAGCCAAGGAAAATACTTGGCAATGGTTTTTCTATAAAATAGCTTAGTACAGCTATTCCAATACTTACCGCTATTAATTTTAACGAGGATGAATCCCTAAAAAAAGATAAAACTTTACTCATATAATTATTTTATTTAAAAAACGAATCTACGAATTCAAATTTATTAAAAACCTGCAAATCTTCAATACCTTCTCCTACTCCAATATATTTTACCGGTATTTGAAACTGGTCTGAAATTCCGATAACAACGCCGCCTTTAGCTGTTCCGTCCAATTTAGTAACAGCAAGGCACGAAACTTCGGTCGCTGCCGTAAATTGAGTCGCTTGTTCAAAAGCATTTTGTCCGGTTGAGCCATCCAAAACCAATAACACATCGTGTGGTGCATCGTCGAGTACTTTTTGCATGACTCTTTTTACTTTGGTTAACTCATTCATAAGATTTACTTTATTGTGCAAACGACCGGCAGTATCTATAATTACAACGTCGGCATTTTGGGTAACCGCGCTTTGCAACGTATCAAAAGCAACCGAAGCAGGATCACTTCCCATTTGTTGCTTTACGATGGGTACGCCTACTCTATCAGCCCAAATCTGCAATTGGTCAATCGCCGCAGCACGAAACGTATCGGCCGCACCAAGAACAACTTTATAACCGGATTTTTTTAATTGGTATGCTAACTTTCCAATGGTAGTAGTTTTTCCAACACCATTGACGCCAACAACCATAATTACGTATGGTTTTTTATTGGCCGGAACAGTAAACTCAGTTTCTTCTCCCGATTTGGTTTCCGATAATAGCCCGGCGATTTCTTCGCGAAGAATCTGATTCAGTTCATCTGTCCCCATGTACTTATCATTGGAAACACGTTCTTCAATTCGCTTTATGATTTTTAGGGTAGTATTGACACCAACATCTGAACTAACTAGCACTTCCTCAAGATTGTCCAGGACTTCATCGTCAACTTTTGATTTTCCGGCAACGGCTTTGGTTAGTTTGGAAAAAAAAGTGGTTTTAGTTTGTTCCAGACCTTTGTCCAGTGTTTCTTTTTTTTCGGAGGAAAATATTCTTTTGAAAAAACTCATTTTTGTGTATTGAAAGTGCAGAAATTTTTGGGTACCCGAGCGATAGCGAACTGGCGAAGCAAATATAAAAATAAAAAAGCTACTTCCGAATGAAAGTAGCTTTGATATATAATTTAATTGGAATTATTTCTTTGCTAAGAAACTATCCACTTCTTCTGGTGTCATAATGCTTTCAACAAAAGTATAAGCTCCTGTTTTTGGAGATTTTACCATTTTGATAGCTTTTGATAATCTTTTAGAAGCTGTTTGCAGGGTTGCTACGGTTTTCTTTGCCATGATTTATATCTTTAAAATCCTTTCGGATATTTGATTATTTGAAATTTAAAATAATCTCCAAATGTGAACATTTGAGATTTTTTAAATCTCTAATTATTTAATTTCTTTATGAACAGTCATTCTCTTTAAGATTGGATTAAATTTTTTAATCTCTAATCTGTCCGGAGTATTTTTTTTGTTTTTGTTTGTAATGTAACGAGACGTTCCTGGAAGACCAGTTCCTTTGTGCTCAGTACACTCTAAAATAACCTGTATTCTATTACCTTTCTTTGCCATCTTACTTTATTTTTATTGGATGTGGAACTATTTAATAAATCCTTCAACTTTTGCTTTTTTCAAAACAGCAGCCAATCCATTTTTATTGATTGTTTTAATTGTAGACGCAGCTACTCTTAGAGTAATCCATCTGTCTTCTTCAGCAAGATAGAAACGTTTTTTAACTAAGTTTACAGAAAATTTTCTCTTAGTTTTGTTCATAGCGTGAGAAACATTATTTCCTACCATCGCTCTTTTACCTGTAAGGTCACAAACTCTTGACATTATGCTTATCTTTTATCGTTATTCAATTC
>JAYURX010000078.1:0-5108 GCA_043755965.1 Flavobacterium sp.
GGAATTCAATATGTTTCCAATGATAGTCCGAGTGTTTCTTTTACCGAAAATTTGGAAGATGTTATTGCCAAAAAAATCACAGCCGAAAACTTCCAGAAAGCTGGCTTGGATACGCTCGCGATAAAAAATGCCAAAGCAAATGTTGAAATCAATTTAGAAAAAGCGTCGGGAGAAGGAGCTCTCAAAGGACTTAACGAAATTAAAATCATTATTGGTGGTGCTTTTGGTTATTTGATTATGATGTTTATCATTTTGTATGGAAATATGGTCATGCGAAGCGTAATCGAGGAAAAAACGTCACGTATTATTGAAGTGATTATTTCATCGGTAAAGCCATTCCAACTGATGATGGGAAAAATTATCGGAACTTCCTTAGCCGGGATTCTGCAGTTTTTGATTTGGGCAATATTAGGTTTGTCTGCTATGTTCATTCTGTCAAATATGTTGGGAGTGCACATGGGAGCATCAGCCGGAGCCATGCCGTCGGCGCAGGGTTCAGGAAGCGAAATACAGATGTATATTAAGGAATTGTGGAATTTACCAATTGCAACCATCCTGATTTCTTTTATCATTTATTTCATAGGCGGTTACTTTTTATACAGTTCGTTTTATGCTTCCATTGGAGCAGCTGTCGACAATGAAACCGATTCACAGCAATTCCTGTTGCCAATCATCATGCCTTTGATATTGGGCGTTTATATCGGATTCTTTACTGTTATGAATGATCCTCACGGAACCGTTGCGACAGTCTTCTCTATGATTCCGTTAACATCACCAATAGTCATGATGATGCGGATTCCGTTTGGGGTTCCGATGTGGCAGATTATTGTTTCTATGTTGATCTTGTTCGGAACTTTCCTTGGAGTTGTTTGGTTTGCCGCCAAGATTTATCGTGTTGGTATTTTGATGTATGGCAAAAAACCAACCTGGAGAGAATTAATTAAGTGGTTGAAATATTAAAACGGATAACCAATTGCCAGATTAAACAACAGATTCTCTTTTCGCCATGTACCGTTTCCAAAGTCAACGGCATCGATTACCCAACGTTGCCCATCAGGTAAATAAGGTTTTCGTATCGGAAAAGCTAAATCAGTTCGCAACACTAAAAAGCTAAAGTCAAATCGCAATCCAAAACCCACGCCAACAGCAATTTCCTTCATGAAATCTTTGGAAAATTGTGAACCGGGTTTGTTTTCGTCTTTGTTCAATAGCCATATGTTCCCCGCGTCCATAAACAAGGCACCTTTTATGAACTTGTAAATATCTGTTCGGTATTCAGTGTTAAATTCCAATTTGACATCTCCCGATTGGTCAGGGATGAATTCACTTTGTTCGGTCGATGCGTCATAAGTTCCCGGACCTAAGGTTCGGGAGCGGAAGGCACGCAAACTGTTGGTTCCTCCAATAAAAAATTGCTTGCTAAACGGCATCTCCTCGGAATTGCCATATGCGAAGCCGGTACCGACTATTATTCTACTTTTTATAAGCGATGATTTATTGATATTGTAGGTGTGTTTGAACTCGTTTTGGAGTTTGACAAACTGGCTAAAAGGAATGCCCATAATCTTAATAGTGTCGCCTGTCTTGATATTGGCGCCCGCAGCTAAACCAACAATGGTCCCCGAGAAATCTATGCCTCCTTTGTAATAAAAAGTATTCTGCTTCCTTTTATTCATTTCATTGGTATATGTATAATTATAAGTTGGACCAAAAATCAACTGCTCTTCGATTACGTGTTTTAAGGATGGATTTAAGGCTACCTGTTCCTTATACAAGTCGGTTACATTTTCCGGCTTTGCATAGGTAATTTCGGTTATATTCAGTTGATGCTCCTTTCGGACATTTTCCTTCCAGGCATAACCAAAGGAGCCCTTAAAAGTTTGAATGGAATACAGTTTCATTCGGTTTTGAAATTCGTAGCCAATTGTTGCATTTGTTCTTGGAACATATCCGCTTGCTGACCTAAGTTTAAAAGGCGAAATAAACCTCGGCCAAACCAAACTAGCTTCGCCACCAAAACGGAAAACATTGAATCCATTGTTCTTTCCGCCAAGTTGTACCTCCATTCCACCAAAAGCGGTAAGTGTGAGTAATTCAGCACCATGGAAGGTATTGCGGTTACTCCAGTTAATTTTTAACTCACCACCAGTATAATTGGCAGAGTTGGTTTTCCCTAATACTTCAACACGTATCGATTTACGTGGTAATGGAGTAAGGTAATAGTAAGCGTCTAAATAATTTCCAATCGTATCCGAAGGCTTAAACTGATTTTTTACAAACTTAAATGTTCCCAGATTTACCAATCGGTTTAGGGATAAATTATGGTCTTTTCTACTGTATAAATCTTCTTTTTGAAAGTATAACGTCCTATCCCACACTCGAGGTTTAAACAAACCATCATTTCCAATAATGGTTAAGTCTTTATATTTTTCGGATGTAGTGAGAGAATCCTGATTAAGCGCATAATTGGGATAAAGGACAATTTTGTTGATTTTAAAAGAAGTTTTCGCCATCACTGGGGCTTCGTCTTTTACCTTTACTTTTAAATCGACTTTGTATTTCCCAACCGTACTGTCTACCTGAACTTTTATATAATCGGCATTAAAATAATAAAAACCTTTTTCTTTTAGACGTGTATCAATCCGTTCCCTTTCCAATTTAATAATCTCAAGGTTATAGGAATCTCCTACTTTCAATAAACTTCTATTGTCTATTCCGCCAATAGCTTTTCCCACCGCGGATGAATCTATTGGAAATTCTACCGATTTTATTTTATATTGTTTTCCGGGTGTTACTTTGTATTCCGCACTTGCTTTTTTGCCATGTCTGGTAGAATCGGAACTCGTTCGGGTATTGAAATAGCCATTGTTTTCTGAGAAATTCTGAAGCAGGCTTCGGTTGTATTCTAAATCCACCTCGCTGAATAAGACCGGTGCTTCCCCAAGTTTGTATTTAAGCCAATGCCGGAATCCTTTTTCTTTTTTCACTTCTCCTGCTTTATTGTAGAAAAATAACTTGTAACGCATTCCCAAAAACTTTTTGTTTGGCACCGGACGCGGAATTTCATTTAGCCTTGTTTGTAATAGTCTGCGTTGTTTGCCGTTGGTATTAGTGTCTTTTGTCACTTTTACTTTTGCACCAGTATAAAGCAGTTCACCTTCGGGTAAATATTTTGTATTGCTGCAAGAGGTTGCAAACAATACCAGAAATACTATATATAATTTCTTAATCATTGGATTTCTTTTTATCTTTTTTTGCCTTTTTTGGTTTATCAATATCCTTTCTGGAATGAAATAATTCACTGAATTTATTATAGTCCAAAGTGATGATAAATCCAACGCCTGTTTCAATAACCTGACCCTGTAATGCTACTTGGTATAGGTTTTTTCTATAGGCACGTACTTTGTATCGTCCGTCTTTCGAAATTTGATATTCCGCGGCAAGATCACCCGCAATAGTATTGGCTTCCTTATTTTTTTGTTCCGGACCTTCAATTCCAAAAGAACTACCAACAGTCACTTTTAGACGGTCGTTCAATAATTTTTTGGAAAGCCCCACATTCAAATCAGTTTTGTTCGCTTTTTGACCTGTAGTGTAATCTTCGGAGGCATCCAAATCGAAATCTACCTCGAAACCTTTTATCAAATCACCTGCAAAATTATTTAATTGCTGCGACAGTATTTTACTCACGCTTTCCCTTGCCAAGATTGAAGCAGTAGTGCCACCGCTTTCGCTTGAGAAGGGATCTTCGCCAATAAACCGATTGAGCAGAAGCAATGCAAACACCTGTTTGTTCAAATCATCGGGCTCTTGTCGTAACTGCGCCAATTTAGCTTGCGTTTTTGTAATGATTTCACTAGAAACCGAATTATTTCCTTCCGGCAAGATGATGTCAAAAGTAATGGATGGCTTTAACAAATCGCCTCTCATTTTTAGTTCGGTTTCAAACGGAATTCTTTGTTTGTAGGTATTGCGTTCTTCAGGAGTAAGTGTAGATAATTGGTTGTTTAATAAATCAATCGGAGCAGTTTCAATTCTATAGACCGCCGTAATATTGATGTCGGCAGTGGTTGGCTCTCCGGTCCAAAGAATATAACTTCCTTTTTTGATATCAAATTTTCTTTTCACGAGGTTGAAACTCATTTCATAGCTTCCTTCTACCAGTTCATAACGTCCGGTTAGTGTCGTTTTCCCCGAAGGATCTATACCGCCTGTAAGTTGGGCTTCACCTTTTAATCTAAGGAAATCCCCATTTCCTTTGTCGATAATCAAAGACATTTCAGCGTCCTTATCAATTTCAATATTCACCGATGCGTTGACTCCTCTTATTTCCATGTCGGCGGAAGGCTCCGCAAGTTTAAGCGTGAATAACTGTGGCTGGTCCTGATCAATAAACTCTACAATTCCTTCACGATCGGCCAGAGATGGATCATCTTGTGGCAATACTATCGTAAATTTCGTGTCCTCATTGATTTTGATATTCCCCTCAACATAAGGGCTGTCCATCGTACCTCTGACCAGCAAGTGATTATCTAAAAACAATTCACCATAAAAAGTATCATGGTCTTTTGCTTTTGAATTTACAGCCTTGAAGTTATCAGCATCAACAGTCAAATCAAAACCCAGATTACTATACTTTTGATTGTTGATTTTTCCGTTGATGGTTAAATCATTATTTTTTTCGTCATAAATCGTAAAATTGTCAAAGAGGATGGCATTGTCAGTAAAAGCAATTTTATCATTCATCGATTTGAATTTTGCATTCAATTTCACGGCTTTAAATCCGATGTCGTGAAATGATAAATTGCCAATCAACTTAGGATTATTCGTGTCACCGCTAACTTTAAACCTGCCGGTAAAATAGCCTGTACCATCTGTAATATTTCCCATAGAAAACCCTTGAATGCTTTTCAGGTTCAGTTTTGGAATATCCAAATTCATATCCAGTGCATTGTCGCTGGCCCGATAGGTACCGTCCAGATTCAGCTGATTGTCCAGTCCGGTAAGTTCAATCCGGGCGGTATAGGTATTGGCAGTATAATTATCGACATTTATATTGATTATTCCAACGGCTTCTTTTTTGAAGGTGAAATTATCAATCGTTGCAT
>JAYURX010000079.1:0-5105 GCA_043755965.1 Flavobacterium sp.
GCGCTTGAAATGGCAAAATTATACAAAGCAGAGCTGGTTTTGTTGCACACGTTTGAATTACCGATTCTCGACAGTCAAATTGTGCCGTTTAATTATGCCGAAATTTATGACACACTTGAAATGTCCAATATTAATCATTTTAAACAGGAAATGCCACGACTTAGAGCCATGGCTAAAAAACAAGATGCCCAACATATTGTCCTGAATCATATTATGATGGTCGGTGATTTGATTTATACAATGAAAGAAGTTATTAGACAGGAGAAGGTCGATTTCGTTGTTATGGGAACAAATGGCGCTTCGGGTTGGTTTGATTCTTTTGTAGGAACCAATACCAGCAGCGTTATTTCAGATGTTTCCATCCCGGTTTTAAGTGTAGCGCATGATGCACAGTTTCATAAAATAGAAACCATTGGATTTACTACGCGATACAGGGAAAAGGATATTGCGGCTCTGGAAGAAGTATTGGCAATAGCCAAAAAAATGAAGGCAAAAGTGAAATGTTTGTATGTAAAAACATCGAATTCAGATGTTAGAGGAGAAGCAGTCAGCCAATGGGAAGCACGTTTTAATAATGAAAAGAAACTTGAATTTTATATTATTCCGAGTGAAGAGGTTGATGAAACCATAGCCGAATTTTTAATAAATCAAGGCATCGATTTATTAGCTATGGTAGCCTGTAAAAAAAACTTTTTTACTCAATTTTTTACCACGTCTACCACTCAAAAAATGTCACAGCATTCACGAACGCCAATTCTGGCCTTACACGAATAAAGATAAAAATAAAAAACCGCAATCTCTTTCGAAATTACGGTTTCTCGGTATAAAGGTTAGTTTATATTAGTTGTTCAACATTACCGGCATCACAAGCATGGTAACTGTTTCGCCTTCATCCAAACCATCGATTGGCGTTAAAATTCCGGCACGGTTTGGCATCGACATCTCCAGCATAATTTCATCAGAAGTTAAATTGGTCAGCATTTCTGAAAGAAAACGGGAATTGAATCCTATTTGCATGTCATCACCTTGATAATCGCAGGTCAGTCTTTCTTCTGCTTTGTTAGAGTAGTCAATGTCTTCAGCAGAAATATTCAACTCGGCACCGGCAATTTTCAACCGAATCTGGTGTGTAGTCTTATTAGAGAAAATCGCAACACGACGCACAGAATTCAGCAATAAAACTCTGTTAATCATCAATTTGTTTGGGTTTTCTTTTGGAATTACCGCCTCATAGTTTGGATATTTTCCATCTATTAAACGACAAGTCAAAATATAACTCTCAAAAGAGAAAGTAGCATTCGAATCATTGTATTCAATAGTTACATCAGCATCCGAAGTTCCAAGAATGCTTTTCAAAATATTCAAAGGTTTCTTTGGCATAATGAAATCGGCGACTTGTGAAGCTTTCACATCAGCACGCGAATATTTCACTAATTTATGAGCATCGGTAGCTACAAATATCAAACCTTCCGGAGAGAATTGAAAAAATACACCACTCATCACCGGACGTAAATCGTCGTTTCCGGCAGCAAAAATAGTTTTGCTTATTGCTGTGGCCAAAACCTCAGAAGGAATAACTGTTGAAGAAGGATTGTCTAAACTCACCGATTTTGGAAACTCTTCTCCCGGAGCATAAGCAATAGCGTATTTCCCTGAATTGGAACTGATTTCGATAGTGCTGTTTTCTTCTACAGTGAAGGTTAATGGTTGTTCCGGAAATGTTTTTAGAATATCTAATAACAATTTGGCAGGAACAGCAACGCTTCCTTTGCTTGTTGAATCAATTTCCAACGTAGCCGACATGGTTGTCTCTAAATCGGAAGCTGAAACACTTAGGTTTTTGTGATCTAACTCAAATAGGAAGTTATCTAAAATTGGCAATGTGTTACTGCTGTTAATAACACTACCAAGTACTTGTAGTTGTTTTAATAAGTATGAACTCGATACTATAAATTTCATCTGAATTTAATTTTTACAAATATATCTTAAACTAAGAGATTTCAAAAAGTTTTTTATTAACACTTATTTGCTGTATTTACGCTTGCGCAAAATGGTAAACACAACTCCAAATAACAAGAGAATAACTATTGGGACTGCTACGGTTATGACTTGCGATTGCGTATAGGAAGCATAGACTTTTTCTTTATCCAGAATAGGCAGATTCACTTCCTTGCTTCTAATGTTAATAAGTCCGTTGTCGTCCAGTAAATAATTGACGCAATTCATCATGAATTCTTTATTGGCGTATAAATTATTGGTCCATTTATCATAGCCCAATTCCATAGGTTGCAAGTTTTTGTCCAATTGATTTCTAATGACATCACCATCCGAAATGACAATCATTTTGCTGTTTTTTGCAGAAGTTTTAAAGGTGGCATCTTTAAATGGCAAAACCCTGTTTTCATAAACCGAATGAAACTGTCCTTCGAGTAAAACGGCTACCGGATAATTCCCTGTATTCACAAAATCTTTTTGGTCCGGTCGTTCCGAAACGGTTTTCAAATTAATTTCAGCCGGAGTTCCAACCAGTTTGGAATATTGTGAGGACTGCAATAAAACAGTTTTTTGAATCGCATTATTTAATGGTTCAATCGGATTCGCGAATTGAAATTTTATTCCGTCCAGATTACTCACAATTGGATTTTTCAACGCCGGATAAATCAAAGGGGAATAAAACCATGGATATTGTGTGTATTGTGTTGCGCTTCCTTCTCCTCCGGTTGCTAATGCTATGGGTGTGTTTTGTAAATCGAAAATTAAATCAGGGCGAATTCTGATGCCATATTTGAAGAACATATCATTCAGATTTAAATCTCGTGGAAATGCCAAATTGGAACCTGATTGATTGTACAAACTATCCATTTCCATATTGACCTGATCCACTAGCCAAAGCGTTTTGCCACCATTGATGACAAATTGGTCTAAGACTTGTTTTTCTTCATCAGAAAAGGCTTCTGTTGGTTTGGCAATAATCGCCAAATCATATTTCTTTAAATATTTCAAACTGGCTACCGGGTTTTTGGCAACGGAATCTAAAGTAAATGGCCCGATGTAGTAATTGTCTTTGACAGATTTGATGAAATCGGCCATCAAAACATCATGCAATTCACCATTTCCCTGAATAACAGCTACTTTCTTTTGCTTGGCTTTTGAAACCGTATTAATAGCATTGGCGAAAGCATATTCTAAGTGCTGCACCGAACTCACCACTTTTTCGGCTGTTGATGCGCCCATCATGTTTTTTAGCAAAGGCACTTTTACCGAACGGTTCCCGCAAGTCGCCACTGCCCACGGAAAAACGACTTCCTGTGTTTGTTGTCCTTTGTCGTTTACCGTTACATTTACCGGTGTCATGCCACGTTCCATAAACGATTGCAGGGTTTTGTCTTTGGCTTCTTCGTCTTCTAAAGGATTGATAAACTGGAAAATAATATTAGAATTCTGCGCCTTAAATTCTTCTAATAATTGTTGGGTTTCGGTTTGCAGTTTCTTGAATTCTCCAGGGAAATCTCCTTCGAGAAAAACATCGATATATAATGGTTCTTTGACTTCGGCAACAATGTTTGAAGACGTTTGCGAAAGCGTATAACGTTTGTCAGCAGTTAAATCAAAACGTTTAAAAACAAAATGTCCGGCGATGTTCTGTAGTACTATTATTCCAATAGTAACAAGGATTTTTTTGCCCCGAAGTGTCGGGATGTTTTTGGCTGCCATTACGATTTCAAGGATTTAAGTTTAAAAACAGTAAACGACAAGAACAAGAACGAAACACTCACAAAATATAAAATATCCCTTGTATCTAAAACGCCACGCGACATGCTTTTGAAATGATAATCCATACCAATTCGGGAAACAGCATCTTCAAAACCTTTGGCATAGCTTGAAATTCCTTCAAAACCAAAGTAAAACAGAAAACATAAAAAAACTGAAAGTAAAAACGCTACAATCTGATTTTCAGAAAGGGTTGAAGTAAAAATTCCAATAGAAGTATAGGCGGCAACCAGAAATAATAATCCAAAATAAGACCCCATGGCTCTTCCCATATCGATATTGCCTTCAGGGGAACCGAGGCTGGAAATCACATAAACATACACCAAGGTTGGTAGCAGCGCAATAACAATCAGTAAAAAGGAGCCTAAGAACTTCCCGTTTACAATTTGCCAAAGAGATAATGGTTTGGTCAATAATAACTCAATCGTTCCCTGCTTTTTTTCATCCGAAAAGCTACGCATCGTTACGGCCGGAATCAGGAAAATGAATATCCATGGCGCCAAAGTGAAAAACGGACTCAAATCGGCAAATCCGCTTTGCAGTATATTGTATTCACCATCAAAAACCCAAAGGAACAAGCCGTTGAGCAATAGAAATATTCCAATCACGAGGTAACCAATTGGTGAACCAAAGAAGGATTTTATTTCGCGTAACGCTATTGATTTCATTTATAATGTTTGTTGTTTATAGTTTATTGTTTGTGGTTTTTACTGAATACTAATTACTGCAAACTGACCACTTTATCAACGCTCCACGCTTCGGGTTTTTCGTTGAATAGTTTTTTGGTAAATGTCCAAACATCGTAAAACAATTCCGATTGGCGATAATTTTCCAAATCTGCTTCGGTTTCCCAAAAGCTATAGGTAAAGAAAACACACGGATTGTTTTTGTCCTGATACAATTCTAAAAACCTATTGCCTTCCGCGCCGCGTATCTTGTCTTTCATCACGTCAAAGTTTTCCAAAAACTTTGGGATATGGGTTGTGTGAAAACTCATTTTTACTATCCTGATAAACATCTTTATAAATTCCAAATTTTAAATTCCAAATCCCAAAATATAACTTCCAGCTTCAATCTAATTCTTAAACTCTATTGTCACCACATCCCTATAGCTAAACCCTAATAAACTGGATGCTGAACCAACAGTATCGGGATTACTCCTAAAAATTGCAATTTCCAAAAAGCCGGCTTCGTTAAAAATCGCCAGTTTTTCGCCTTCATAATATTTCAACGGGTAGTTGGAGGAAATCCCAATATCGGAGTATTTTGGCAAAATGGTTTTGATGATTTTATTCTTAAACTGTATTTCATAAGGCCTGGCTTTGCCCATCTCC
>JAYURX010000080.1:0-5097 GCA_043755965.1 Flavobacterium sp.
GCATCTTGAAAAGCCTGTAATAATTCACTGGTTGTTTTCGGACGAAATGCATTGCGAACATCGGGACGATTGAAAGCTATTCTCGCAACGCCATTGCATTTTTTATAAGTGATGTCTTCAAAATCTTTAACTGTTTTCCAATTAATTGAATTCATGTAAGTGCGAAAATTTGTTAAAATAAAAGTTAGAAAAAATAAATTGCTCTATTTTAGCGTAAAAATAAAGCATTTTTACTCTTAATCTACAAAAACAAATAGTAAATCCTTATCCAAAAAAACGAAATCCGATTTGGGAGTATAATAAAAGAGCTTCACAGCCAAAAAACCTGCAGGAACCAAATTCTTGCAGGTTTTTTGTTTTTATTTCTATATTTATCAAATCAAATCCATAGAAATGAAACACTTTTCCACCAAAGAAAAATTCCGGATTCTGTTCAGTTTCCCCGTAATCATTGCTGCTCTTGGCTATTTTGTTGACATTTATGATTTGTTGCTTTTTGGTATTGTGCGCATCCCAAGTTTAAAAAGCATGGGACTTGATGCTGATAAAGTGGGAACGATGATTATTAATTATCAGATGATAGGATTAGTGCTTGGTGGGATTATATGGGGCGTTTTTGGGGATAGGAAAGGACGGCTTTCGGTTTTATTTGGTTCCATTATAGTTTATTCATTGGCCAATATTGCCTGTGGATTTTTACCTCAAATGAACTTTGGTGACAAAGCCATGATTTATGCCTGGTTGCGATTCATAGCCGGAGTTGGTTTAGCTGGTGAATTAGGAGCTGGAATCACGCTAGTTTCCGAAACCCTGCCCAAAGAATTGCGGGCTATTGGAACTTCAATCGTTGCGGGTTTTGGTGTGCTTGGTGCTGTTGTGGCGCAATTTACAGTCGAATTGGCAGGCAGTTGGACAACAGCTTACATCATTGGTGGATTATTGGGTTTAGCATTATTGGTCTTGCGAATTAGTGTCGCCGAAAGTGGGATGTTCAAAACCATGAAGGAAAATACCGCTGTAAAACGGGGTGATTTCTTTTCGTTCTTTACCAATAAAAAACGTTTTGTCAAATACATGAAATGTGTCTTCATTGGAGTTCCGATTTGGTATTGTATCGGAATTTTGGTTTTTATGGCAAACCAATTTGCGCCTGAAATGGGTATTGAATCCATTGATCCCGGAAAAGCGATTATGTGGACCTACATTTTGACTTCTGTTGGTGATTTCTCCTCAGGATTTATCTCGCATGCTTTGAATTCGAGAAAAAAGACCATTTTAGCTATGTTAACTTTCACTATAATTGGCGTAGCCTTACTCCTTTTTAGCGGGAACAAAACTGAGAATATGTATTATTTTTACTGTGCCTGGATTGGCTTAGGCTGCGGTTTTTGGGCAATGTTTGTTACGGTTGCAGCAGAACAATTTGGCACTAACCTACGTAGCACCGCTGCGACTAGTATTCCTAATATGGTAAGAGGTTCAGTTCCGATTATGCTTGTTGGGTTTGATTATCTGAAACACACCAACAGCGTTATATATTCAGCTGCTTTTGTTGGCTTGATTGCCTTTGCTTTAGCAATTTATGCTACGCTAACCATTCAAGAAACACATCATATTGATTTAGATTATGTGGAATAGGTTACGTGGTTATTGGGTTATACGGTTAATGGATAAATTGTTGAGTTGTTTGATGATGGCATAAAAAAGCCCCGATTTCTCGAGGCTTTGTCTTTTTAAGTATTTCTCTTTTTGGAAACCCCAGCTTATAGCTCTTCAATGGCCATTTAAGTAAATTTTTTTAGAAATTTTTAGAACTCAATTTACTTGAAATAAAACCATTTGTGTAAGAAATAAGAGTCCTAAAATTAAATGCGAATTAAATACTGCCTAGTCGTTTTACCATTTGATTGATTATAAATATCCATTGTGATGTACGTGTTTGCAGTAATTCCTGTAATTAAATACGTGAAATCATAGTCGTTTTTATTGTATGCAGTCGAATCATCCGTTAAAAACGGAGTAGCAGAACCTTGTTTTGTAATTACAACTTTAGAAAGCCTAATATCTGAATGGATATTACCAGTCAGGGTATATTCACCTTGTGAATTAGCCACACCCTCTACTTCAGTAAAAGTTACGGTTGGAAGTGCATCATCATCATTTGAGCATGAATTCAAAAATAATCCGCTCGCTAAAACTAGTACCATCGTAATAAAAAATTTCATTTTCATAATTATTGTATTTAAATTTATTAATTAGGTGGCAAGGTAATTTTAATTTTTAAGCAATGTGTTAAAGTTAGGAAAGTTATAACAAATGACAAAAATTATGTAACCCTTTCGCCCTTAGAATAAGGAATTTTATACCATGAAAAAGTATATTCTTATCCTCTGCATTTTGATATTTACGGTTTCGTGCAAACACGAAAAGCCCGTGATGCATAAAAAAGCCGCCCCAACACGGGTGAAACCTAAAGCATTTGGCTATCATTTTGAAAAAACCAAAAGCTGGCTGACTACTACAAACGACAGCGCGAAAATTTGGATAGTTTTGGCAGTCAACAGAACCGACAGAGCTAATGTTGTAAAAATGGATTCCATCGTAGTTCCAAAAGATTTGAGTGGAGACATAGCTTATTATTTGCCGTTTCCGTTTGCCGTTTCCGCACTTGAGAATGTTAGTAAAATAATATTCTTTTCGTATGCGACACAAACTTTTGCAACGTATGAATATGGCAATCTGATACGGACGGGACCAACCAATATGGGGAGAAGAGCTGATAAAACGCCAACTGGCTTGTTTTTCACCAACTGGAAAGCCGAAAAAACTACAAGCACTTTTAACGACGAATGGGATTTAAAATGGAACTTTAATGTGGCCAACAAATTAGGTGTCGGATGGCATCAATATGAATTACCCGGTTATCCTGCATCTCACTCTTGTTTACGATTACAGGAAAGAGATGCTAAATATCTTTATGATTGGGCTGACGAATGGGTTTTGGAGGACAGACAAACCGTTAAACTAAAAGGTACTCCAGTGGTTGTTTTTGGAAGTTATGATTTTGATGCACCAAAACCTTGGTATCAATTGGTAAAAAAACCGAAAACCTTAAACATCTCAGAGGCTAAAATTGAAAAAGAAGTGCAGCCCTTTCTATCCAAAATATTGTCTGAACAGGAAAAAAGAGGGAAAACCAAACAATAAAAAATCCAAACCATCTTAGCGCCATTCTAACATTTACCTTTGTATCTTTGTATCGCAAAAAAATGAAGAATGGAATCAGTTATTGATACTAATTTACCTGTAGGCAAGCCCAAATGGCTTAAGGTAAAACTCCCTATCGGTCAAAAATACTCGGAACTTCGTGGCCTGGTTGATAAATACAAACTCAACACTATTTGTGCTTCGGGAAGTTGTCCAAATATGGGCGAATGCTGGGGCGAAGGCACCGCAACGTTTATGATTTTGGGGAATATATGTACGCGATCCTGTGGTTTTTGTGGTGTAAAAACCGGTCGTCCGGAAACGGTAGATTGGGATGAACCTGAAAAAGTAGCGCGCTCCATCAAAATCATGAAAATTAAACATGCGGTAATTACCAGCGTTGACCGGGACGATTTGAAAGATATGGGTTCTATCATTTGGTTAGAAACTGTTCAGGCCATTCGAAGAATGAATCCCGAAACAACTTTGGAAACATTAATTCCGGACTTTCAAGGCGTAGAAAGAATTATCGACAGAATAATAGAAGCCAATCCTGAAGTGGTATCACACAATGTGGAAACCGTTCGCCGTTTGACACGTGAAGTTCGGATTCAGGCGAAATATGACCGAAGTTTGGGGGTTTTAAAATACCTGAAAGACAAGGGAATTCGCAGAACCAAATCCGGTATCATGCTTGGTCTAGGGGAAACCGAGGAAGAAGTGATACAAACCATGAAAGATCTGCATGAGCAAAATGTAGATATCGTAACCATTGGACAATACCTACAACCAAGTAAAAAACATCTGCCGGTAAAAGAATTTATTACTCCGGAACAATTCGAAAAATACGAAAAATTGGGTAAGGAAATGGGATTTCGTCATGTAGAAAGTGGTCCGTTAGTGCGTTCCTCCTATCATGCAGAGAAACATATTTTATAGCACTTCGACCCTTCGACTGCGCTCAGGACAGGCTTGCTCAGTGTGACAGTATCATTGAAATATTGTTTAATAAAACAAATGTCAGTCTGAGCCTGTCGAAGACATTTTCTTAAAAAATTATATTTTGAATAAAACAAGAATTGCCATCAACGGTTTTGGTAGAATCGGACGTAATTTATTCCGTCTGCTTTTAAACCATCCTTCGATTGAAGTAGTTGCTATCAACGATATTGCCGATAAGAAAACCATGGCGCATTTGGCAAAATACGACAGTATTCATGGTGTTTTACCCTTTGATGTTTCCTATAATGATACATCGATATTCGTAGATGGAAAAGCCTATTTGTTTTTTCACGAAAAAGAAATCTCCAATCTTAAATGGAATAACATTGATTTTGTAGTGGAAAGCACTGGGAAATACAGCACTTTTGAAGATATCAACAAACATGTTTTGGCCGGAGCCAAAAAAGTAATTCTTTCAGCGCCTTCTGAAGTTGCCGAAATTAAAACCGTTGTTCTTGGTGTCAATGAAAATATATTGGACGGAACTGAAAACATCGTTTCTAACGCCAGTTGTACTACCAACAATGCCGCTCCAATGATAAAAATCATAAACGAACTTTGCGGGATTGAGCAAGCCTATATTACTACGGTTCACTCCTACACTACAGACCAAAGCCTGCACGACCAGCCACACAAAGATTTGCGTCGTGCGCGTGGCGCAAGTCAATCTATTGTTCCTACAACAACCGGTGCCGCAAAAGCATTGACCAAAATTTTTCCCGAAATGGAAGGAAAAATTGGAGGTAGTGGGATTCGCGTTCCTGTTCCTGACGGTTCTTTGACGGATATTACCTGTTATGTAAAAAAAGAAGTTACCATTGGGGAAATCAATGCTGCGTTTAAAAAAGCGTCACAAACAAATCTCAAAGGTATTCTTGATTATACTGA
>JAYURX010000081.1:0-2206 GCA_043755965.1 Flavobacterium sp.
TACCTTTATTGCCGCCAGTATCGGCAATGTAAAATGACTGGGATTCGTTCTCTTGTACGTCAGCCATGTAGCAAATTCCTGGTAACGAAGTAGCTTTTGGCTTGATAATAAATCCAGGATCTGGAGTTTTGTTACTACCAGTATCAATAGTGGTAGTTGGGTTTTGAGTTGGCTGTGAATAGCTAACAAATGTTCCTAGAACGGCTAATAAAAGAAACAATCCTTGTTTCAGTTTATTTAAAAAAATTGTTTTCATAATAATAAAAATTTAAGATTTGATAATGATTAAAACTCTTTGCTCTTCATCCAAAGCTTTATAAACAATTGTTCTAAGCTTGGTAAAAGCTTTTCGGGATAGTAGACCTAAACCGGCTCCCGAAATCTTTGTAACCGGTGCGATACAGCCATTTAGTTCTTTCAAAGCATTATTGGCAGGATGAAACAGAATAAAACTTCTGTTTTTTATATCCATCAGCTCCAAATGCCATTTAAACTTTCTACTGTAACGCTTTCTTATAAAATATTTCCCCTCAGGAATGCAGGAAACCTTCGTTTTGTTATTCTTCCAAGGCAATTCAATTGTGTTGCAAACTACTTTGCCCTCGCATTCGAGTTTGCCATTAGTTCCATCAGGGAAATAAGTTCTGATGAGTAATAAAACCATTACACACCGCTGTCAACTTTAGCAATTGATAACGGATTGAATGCGCCATTTTTAAGCGGGTACATCTGACCATTAACTTCTTGGTAAAATTCAATTCCTAATGCAAGGAAAAGTGGTTTAGTGCTTGCAGCTGTAACCTGATTGGTTTGCGCAATCGCAACGGTCGCCACAGCATCCCAAGGTAGGATAGCAGTTTCTGAATGCTCCTCAATAAAGGTTTCTGCCTCAAAGTCAATTTCTGCTCCTGCAGAAATGATTTTATAATGCGTAGTCCCACTCGGAGCCGCAATCATGTTAACAGGAACAAACGATGGAATATCCACTGTAATTTCACCACTCACACGGTCTATTGCACCAGTATATGGAGCATAAAGACTTGTACCAAGCTTTCCTCTGATGTTGAACTCAAAGCCCAAAAGCAATTCAGCTTCACCATCAATAACATTTCGCAAACCTCTTTCACTAACCAAGTCAGCTTGAATAACTTTAACCATTTCTTTGGTAAGTCGACTTACCATTCTGCCATCAGCAGAATTCAATAGCAAAGCTCTTAACGCAGTTCTAAGCAATTTCCCGGCCTTCCCAGCCCGACCAAATTCAGAACCGTTTTCACGAGTTCTTTGAAACGCAGGATCACTTTCAATCCTACTTTTTTCAATACCTCCTTTCTCCCGAGCAAGATGCCCGTCTTGAGAAGTTTTATAAAAGGTAATACCTCCGATAGTACCTTTCAGTTTAATTATGCCTTTCTGTCTTGCCATAATTTCTAAACTTTTGATTAATAATTCCGTTTTGTTACTCCATCATTTTTCAGAATCGTTGCAACTAATTTTTTGAATGATTTAATCAAAGATTTCAGCAATATCAGGACATTTCAAAGGGTGCGAATCAATAGCCACCAATAATCGACTATATCCACCAATTATAATAAATAGGGTTTTCAGGAAATTTTATAGCTTTGTCAAGAATGGGTGAGTAATAGCAAATCCATACCAAAGGCATAGTTAAAGTATCAATAGTTGAAATGGGAGCAAGCACTGTAAGAGTATGCATGTATCCGAAAGACGTTCAACGCATAATGGGAAAAGAATATACCCAAGCTAGGTTGTATTTAATTAAGATTAAGAAGCATCTAAATAAAGAAGATCATCAATATATTTCAGTGGAGGAATTTTCTAAGTATTCAGGGCTTCCAGTAGAAGAGGTTTTGCGTTGCATGTTGTAGGATAAAAAATGAACAGCTATAAGTCTGCCGAAGTACTGAAAACCATTGAAACTAGTTCATATTTTAGTACAATTCATTTTGCAGAATAATTTGAGTTTCGTATCTTTATGAAGTCAAAAAGGTACAAATCGAATTAAGCCATAAGGGGCACAATTCGGGGTACTTTAAAATAGTAAAGTTGCATCGTCAATAAAATCAAGACATACAGAAGCGGGTTGCAATCCCTCTTTCTCCGCCAGTAGAAATACAAAATAGGCTAAAACGCTGTAAAACTTATGTTTTACGGCGTTTTCTCATTAATGGCTATAACAATAAAG
>JAYURX010000082.1:0-2202 GCA_043755965.1 Flavobacterium sp.
TATAGCATGAGTTGGAGAAGCTGCTCCCATTACATAAGTAATCAAGCATTCATTATATCCTTCCAGTTTGAAATTTATAATCCATGCATAATTTGGTGACCAATGCCAATACATAGCATTTTCTCCTTTGGTATACCAATCCCATTCAACACCTTTCCATAAATCATCTGCTTTTTGCGCTAATGCCTGTTCTTCGGTTGTACCATTTTTGAAATATTCCCTAACACAGATTAACCCTTGGCATAAAAACGAGGTTTCGACTATATCACCTCCATTATCTTGCGTTCCAAAAGGCACAACGTTTCCATTGGTTCCATTCATCCAGTGAGGCCAGGCGCCATGAAATCTGTCTGCATTTTCTAAAAAAATTAATGCTGTATTTAATCGGGCAACCGCTTCTTGCCTTGTCACAAAGTTTCGTTCGATACCAACCAAAATAGTCATTAGTCCAAAACCTGAACCACCAGTGGTTACAAGATTGACATCTACAAAAGTTTCATCTGTATGATAGCGTTCCCTTGCGAGTTTAGAATTAAACTCTGCATAATCCCAAAAGTATTTGAAAGCGTCCTGTTGTACTTTGTCTAGCAGTTGCTCATCTGTCAAAGGAGTAATTACCTCTTCAGTATCTCCCGATTTGTTGGAACAAGAACAGGAAACAAGAAAAAATTGAAAAATGAGTAATGATTTAACTAGACATTTCATTATTGAGGATATGAATTTGATGAATTTGATGTATTTGATTTTAAATATAAAACCTAACAGGCTTTTATACCTGTTAGGCTTATTTACTAATTATCTACCTGCTAATTCTAATTGGTATAAAGAACCGATTTCTGCAAGTGTTAAAGTTTTGTCATAGAATCTTAATTCATCTACTTGTCCTTTCAAGGCTGCGTTCCAAGTATCTACATTTGTTCCATTAACAACTGTTTCTAAAGCTCCAATAACTGCTCTTGTTGGAAGGAAAGGATTTAAATTCTTTGCTGCACCACCATTTCTTACTTCCCAAGCAGAGTTTGAAATTTTAGCCCCATTAACATAAATTCTATTGGTAGCTGTTGGTCCGTCATATACATAAACTACATGAGCCCATTGGCCACCAATTTTGTTAGCAGCCCAAGTGTGGGTTGCATCCATCCACGGCTCTTGTTTGATCATGTTCACAGCATCTCCACCAAATTCAGTTCCATCAGCATTTTTAATTCTGAATACACCTTTCATCTGGATGGAATCACTTGTTGTCAGACCATGGGTTTCTGCCATTAAATTTAAATTTCCAAATGCTTCTCCAGTTCTGGTTAAAGAGAAAATAGGAGATGTTGTACTTACCGCCGCTGGGTTGGCTTTGTTGTTCGATACTTTAACCCAGGCAGAAATAGATGCACTTCCTGAAGTCGTATTTAATGCTGTAATTTCCGGATAAGCCATGTATCCATAGTTAAAACTCGCTGCTTGACCTTTGATACCATCTACATAAGTGGTAGCAACAGTTGATGATGGTAAGGTATTAGACTCTTCCTCTTTTCCATTGCCGTTTAATGGCCAATACGCTTTTAAAGATGAAGCCGCAACTTCGTCAGCATTGTTGTATCCTCCAATTGGCGGCAACGAACTTGAGTCACTACTACAGCTTGTAAATGATGCAAATGCAATACTAAATGCAAATGCTGAAACTAAAATTTTGTTTGTTTTCATAATTTTTAATATTTAATGTTTAAGTTATTTTTAAATGTTTAATGTTAATTAATATCCTGAATTTTGTGTTAAGAGTCCTCCACTTGCAATAATTTGATTCTGTGGAATTGGAAATAATTCATGTACTCCCACCATAAAACTTTTACCGTCGACTGCCATAGCACTTTGCCCCTGACCTGTTCTGACAATATCAAACCAACGATCGTGTTCCATTGCCATTTCTGCCCTACGTTCATCTAAAATTGACTGTAGTGTCACTGTGGTTACTGTTGGCAAGCCTGCTCTTAGTCTTAAATCGTTGATTCTATCCACCGCTTCTGAAGTCATCCCGATATGAAAGCCAGCCTCTGCCCTAATGAGAAGCAAATCACTATATTTTAAGATGCGTAGGTTTTTAGCGGTATTTCCTCTATTGCCATCCCATGATTCTGCGATGCTGCTTTGGTAAGCTTTATAATTGTATCTTGGATTATTCCATGATGTTGGCGCAATAAATCCGTCCCA
>JAYURX010000083.1:0-5077 GCA_043755965.1 Flavobacterium sp.
AATGATAAAAAAAATATTCTTACTATTACTTTCCCTAACTATAGTTTCCTGCGCAAGTAAAAAAGACATTCTTTATTACCAAGATTTAAAAGACGGTTCACAAGAATATATAAATTATTTGTCAAGTACGATTCAAATAAATGATATATTATTTATTAAAGTTTCTGCTTTAATTCCTGAATCGGCGGAACCATTTAATTTACAAATTGGTTCAAATGGAAATAATGTTAATATGGAGACCTATAGAATTCAAGGGTATTTAGTCACTCAGGATGGTTCTATTGTTTTCCCCATTTTAGGAACCATAAATTTAGCCGGAAAAACTACCACTGAAGCGCAAAGCCTGATAGCTAAAATGCTTAATGATGGCGGCTACATAAAGGAACCAACGGTTAGTGTAAGGGTAATTAATAGTAAAATAACTGTTTTGGGTGAAGTTAAAAACCCTGGAACTTATAATTATGATGAACAAAATTTATCACTAAATCAGGCGATTGGTTTAGCAGGAGACTTGACCATCAACGGAATTAGAAAAGATGTAATGATAATAAGAGAAGTTAATGGCGTCAGAACTTATGCCCGTGTTGATTTAACATCTTCCGATTGGTTTACAAGTCCGTATTATTATGTTAAGCAAAATGATATTATTATCGTAAATCCTAATGGACCAAAGATTAAAACCGCTGGTTATATAAACAGTCTTGGAGCTACTTTGGGAATTGTATCATTTACACTAACTCTTTACTTATTGTTTAAATAATAATTAATGGAAAATATTCAGTTTGAATCAGAAAGCGGCCAAAATGAGATTAATATTTTAGACCAAATATTTAGGTATTTGCGTTATTGGTATTGGTTTTTAATCTCCATGTTGGTTTGTTTTTTTGTTGTAAGAAATTATTTAGCCCACACAATATCCATTTATGAATCCAAAGCTAATATTAAAATTATTGACGATTCAAAGAATACTTTCATATTGCCCACCTCAGGTGCAACGTCATTTTCGAAAACAAAAGTAAATTTACAAAATCAAATTGAAGTTTTAAAATCTAATAGATTACTGGAGCAAGTAATAAGAAATTTAAGTTTAAACACGCAATATTATAAAGTTGGCTATTTAAATAATATTGAAATGTGGAAGGATAGACCGTTCAATATCGAATGGATGAATAACGATGTCGCTATGGATAATAAGTCTTTTACGATGGAAATTGAAATCGTGAAAAATGGTTATAATCTAATGGTTTTCAACGGGAAGGAGATTAATAGGGTGTTTCCTTTAAATACAATACAATCTGTAGGAGGCATTCCTTTTAAATTAACTCTTCAAATAGGGACGGATATGCGTTCTATTTTAGACAAAAAATATTTAATAAAGCATTCTCCTCTCCAGTCGGCGATTTTAAACTTATCCAATAGCGTTGGCGTAGTAAGTAAAAATGAAAATGCCGATATCCTTACAATTTCTTTAGCGGGCAGCAATAAAGACCGTTCTGAGGCAATTATAAATGAGATTATTAAACAATACGATATTGATGGTTTAAATGATAGAAAATTGGTTTCAGAGAGAACTATTGAATTTGTAAATAATCGATTTAAATCCGTGGAGCGCGAATTAGATTCTATAGAAACTAATAAGGCAACTTATAAACGCAGTAATGAGTTAACATTTATTGCGTCTGATGCTGGTATGGCTACTTCTGATAAAATTACTGCAACAAATGATGTTTTCCAGACGGAAACCCAAATAGCCTTGTCAAAAATCTTGGAACAAACGGTGAGTTCAGATAAGAAATTAACTTTAATACCAACAAATATTGGTGTTGCAAATGGGAATGTAAACGGTTTGCTGTCTAATTTTAATCAAGTTGTTTTAGAAAGAGATAGGTTATTAGTAAGTGCTGGTGAAAACAACCCCAGAGTTACCATTTTTAACAACAAATTGTTAGAGCTTCAGAAAAACATCATTGAGTCTGTAAAAGCCTACCAACGAGAGTTGGAATTGTCTCTCTCTCAAAATAACTTGACAAAAAAGACATCGACTGAAAGGTTTAGGGAGATACCAAATAATGAGAAAATACTAAATTCGATAGAGCGTCAAAGAAATATAAAGGAGTCATTATACATTTTGCTTTTACAGAAGAGAGAAGAAGCAGCCGTTAATTTAGCAATTACTACGTCTTCAATAAAAGTTTTGGACTATGCACTTACTAATGCAAGTCCAATTGCGCCTAAAAAAGGATCATTTTACCTGGGAGCATTGCTCTTTGGATTGTTGGTGCCTTTTTTAATAATATATTTAAGTTTCTTGCTTGATGATAAATTACATACTAAAGATGATATCTTAAAATTGACTAGAAATAAAGTTATACTTTCTGAAGTTCCGCATATTGAATCGGATGACAAAATAACAAGCAGTAATGATAGATCTTTACTCGGCGAGTCTTTCCGGATTTTACGAACTAATCTGACTTATATTTTCCCTTTGCAAAAGGAAAAACTTGCACAAACCATAATGGTAACCTCCACTATAAAAGGCGAAGGAAAAACATTTACTGCTTTAAATTTATCAATTTCATTTTCAATAATGAATAAAAAAGTGCTTTTAATTGGGGCAGATATGAGGAATCCCCAATTGCATAACTATTTAACTTTTAAGAAAACTGAACTTGGGCTTCAAGACTATCTGCATAATGTAGCTATAGATTGGCACGATGTCATTAAACAACATCAATTGGGTAGTTTGGATGTAATCTTATCAGGGACTATTCCTCCAAATCCAGCGGAACTATTATCCAATGGTCGATTAGACAAACTTATCGATGAAGCAAAAAAAGAATATGATTTTATTATTTTAGATACCGCTCCGACGCTTTTAGTTACCGATACCTTAATAATATCTCAATTGGTTGAAACTACTTTATATGTTGTTAGAGCTGATTATACTCCTAAGAAAATCTTAGAGTTTTCAGTGAATTTGAGCGACAAAGGAAAGTTAAAAAACATGGCGTACGTAATCAACAATGTTGGTTCCAACTATAAAGGCTATGGCTATACTTATAGTTACAACTATAAATATAAATACGCTTACGGATATGGTTATGGATATGATAGTGAAATTGGGGAAAAAGTATCATTTGTGAAAAGGCTATTTTCAATTTTTAAAAAGTAATATCATCAAAAATCAAAAATAACATTGTTTTGAAAAATAGGAGTCATGTACTCATGGTTTTTCAAAACAATTTTTTTATGCAGCCCTTCCAAATGACGGATATGATGTACATCAGAACCCATAAAATCGATTAAACCTTCCTTTAGTAAAGAATTTGAAACCTTAGCAACATTTTCACCATAGTAACCCGTGGCAGACAGCATATTTAGTTGAAATAAACAGCCAACATTTTTTAGCTTTTTGTAGTCATCCATTGATTGATAATAAAAGCTGTATCTTTCCGGATGCGCTAATACGGGTTGGTAACCGGCGATTTGTAATTCGTATAAAATATCATATAACTGAATGGGCGGACTTAAATAAGACATTTCCACCAAAACGTAATTTTCCCTTAAGGTCAATAGTCGCTCCTTTTTGAATAATTCCCTAAACTCCGCATCTATCATATATTCAGCAGCAGCTTTGAAACGGGTATTAATATCAGGAACCGTTAGTTCCTGAATTGTTGAGGATAGCTTTTCATTTATTCCAACGCTTGTATTTTTCCAAACATCACTCATTATGTGTGGCGTAGTGATAAACTTCCTGAAACCAATTTCTTCCAAACCTTTTATAAGATTTTCAGTATCTTCTAAAGTAACAGCACCATCATCAATCCCAGGTAATAAATGGGAATGGATATCTATATAATTACTCGGAATTAAATCCCGCAAATAAGGTTTTTGTCTGAAGAAATGAATCAAAATAAAGTATTTAATGGGTATAAATTTAATAAATAATAATCTAACACGTCCCTTTATAAACTAATTCCAAATAATTAGGCGTATTTCTTTTTATAGGGTGCTCTAATTTATATATTTGCAGGTAGGGTTTGAGATTGGCACTTCGACCCTTCGACTGCGCTCAGGGCAGGCGAAGCTGAGTGTGACAAGGTTGAGGAAATGTATGATTTGAAAAAAAAGTAAATTATGAAAAATGATTCTATTATTGAAGATTGGGATTTAGTCATAAAAGGTCATACTTCGCTTTTTGATATTAAATTCAAGGATCTTTGGCATTATAGGGATTTATTATTGCTCTTTGTCAAAAGAGATTTTGTCAGCTTCTATAAGCAAACTATTTTAGGGCCAATGTGGTTCTTTATCCAGCCAATTTTTACAACGATAGTTTTTACTTTTGTTTTTGGAAATTTAGCCGGAATCAGTACTGATGGCTTACCGCAATATCTTTTTTACTTATCTGGGATTACGGCCTGGAATTATTTCTCGGATTGTTTAACCAAAACAAGTACTGTTTTTAGAGACAATGCCAACATATTTGGCAAAGTTTATTTTCCCCGATTAATAATGCCTCTGAGTATTGTCGTTAGTAATTTAGTTCGTTTTGGCGTCCAATTTTTGCTAATGGTAGTCATGATGATTTATTTCTATTTCTTCCCGGCTGAAGGTACAAGTTTTAATATAACGATTGGTATTTTATTATTTCCTGTATTGGTTATTTTAATGGCATTACTTGGCTTAGGTTTGGGATTAATAATTACTGCTATGACTACAAAGTACCGGGATTTAACGTTTTTAGTGACTTTTGGGGTGCAATTATTAATGTATGCAACAACGGTTATTTACCCATTGAGTTATGCAAAGGAAAAAGGATATAATACTATAGTAGAATTAAACCCAATGACCGGAATTATTGAAAGTTTCCGGTATGCTTTTCTGGGGAAAGGGGAATTTACCATTTGGAGTCTAGGATATTCGACTATCATTACAATTGTAATTTTATTTATCGGAATTGTAATATTTAATAAAACCGAGAAAAACTTTGTTGATACTATATAGAGGTTGAGGTTGAGGTTGAGGTTAAGGTTGAGGTTCAGAATTTAGTTTATTATTTTTATTATGAGTT
>JAYURX010000084.1:0-5076 GCA_043755965.1 Flavobacterium sp.
GGCATATACTTTTCCTTTTATCTCTGAGGCAAATTCGCCTTTTAGATAACTTTCATTTACAAGCGCATTAAACTTTTCCAATCCTCCGGGAAATTCGGGTTTGACATCAATTCCGGCTATAGCATAAATATTATTGTCCTCAAGCTTTTCGACAGTTTGGGAAAAACTATCAATGGAATAAAACAGAATCAGTAGTGTGATTATTTTTTTCATAGCAAATCCTAATTTTTAAATTAGTGTTTCTTTTTACGCATTTTCATATTGATAAATTCCACGGCCAACGAGAACGCAATGGCAAAATACAAATAACCTTTTGGAACCACACCAACTTGTTGTCCGGCTAAAGAAGCTTCGGATAAGTGCATACTTTCGGTAATCAGCATGAATCCGATTAGGATTAAAAACGCTAAACCTAGCACTTGTATTGATGGATTCGCATTGACGAAATTCCCAACCGGAAGGGCAAATAGCAGCATTACTCCAACTGATATCACCACAGCGGCAACCATAATGTAAAGTGCGCCTTCGACACCATTAGTCATACCAACTGCTGTTAAAATACTGTCTACAGAGAATATCAAATCGATTAAAAGAATTTGGATTATCACATTGCCGAAGGATTTGGCGGCCGAAGTTTTTAAATTCTTTTGCTCTTCGCCTTTATGATCAACTTTTTCATGGATTTCATTCGTGCTCTTATAAATTAGGAAAATGCCACCAAGCAATAAAATCAATGCCTGACCTGTAAAATTGGCGCTAAACCAACCCCAATCAAAACTGAATAATGGTTTTTTCATCGCAACTAAAAGTGTGATTCCGAATAATAAACCAATACGCATAAACATGGCTAAGAATAAACCAATCTGCGTTGCTTTTTTGCGTTTTTCCTCAGGAAGTTTTCCGGTTACAATAGAAATGAAGATAATGTTGTCAATACCTAAAACAATTTCCAAAAATGTTAAAGTCAAAAGTGCTACCCAAGCATCGGGATTTAAAAATACTTCCATATTTATGTTTTAAAGTTTAGCTGTTAAAGCAGTTAATCTAATTTTGTTACAACCCCACGTGATTTTTTGTTGCTCCCAACAAAGGAATATTCAAAAGTATAGCTATTATTTTCAGTAAACAAAATTTTCATGCTGATTGCTTTTTCTTCGGCCATATTTTTTGGATGCAGTTTCTGCAGTATAAATTCGCAGTCATTAACCCAACGCACCGAAGCCGTATCTGTTTTGCCGTTATAGGTTTCAATCTGAAGCTTTCCGGTACGGGTAAAAGTGGACGTATGTTTTTTGCCATTAATGTCCTGTACAAATTGAAATTTCCCGGTTCTGAAATCCTGGCAATTGCGTTGGTGATTGTTGCAGGACACGAGTAAAAGCATAAATAAAAGTAATGTTATTTTTTTCATTTTTAGGAGCTGTTTCCCGCTTTCCGTTTCAATCTTTTTGTTTTGTCACCTTATCACAGTCGAAGGGTTTTTACTAAAACAAAAAGGATTTCCACTGCAATCGGGGCTAGTTTATTTCAGTTTATCGAGTTCATCATCAGTAAAATTCTTAAGGCGCTTCTCTTTGGCAAATTTATCAGCGTTATAACTGTTGGATTTGTTCTTCGGAATAGAAAGCGAAATCCATTCGGTTTGTTTCAGCATTTTGGCATAAAAAACAATCTGCCCAATATGATACGGATAATGCGCCAACTGGCGGTTTATCGCTTCCATCACGGTGTGGCCTTCGTTACGGATATAAATAATGGTTTCGAGTTGGTCAGGACTCAATGCGTTTATCGCAGTGAAAAAACAATCCCAGCCTTTATTCCAAACAGCCATCAATTCTTCTTTGGTATTGATGGTTTCCTCAAATTCACCATCGCGGTTACGCCATTCCTTTTCGCCATCATTGGTCAGAAAATCGGTCCAGCGCGAAATCATATTTCCAGAAAGATGCTTGACAATAACCGCAATCGAATTGGTTTCTTCATTTACTGAAACGAATAATTGCTCAGGTTCGAGTTGTTCCATTGCTTTTTCCCCCAAAGCTTTATAGTAGAGGAATTGCTTTTTGATGCTTTCTAAATAACCATTATTTATCATGATGGAAAAGTGCGTCGGTTAGGGTTTTTATTCCTTTAAACATAAAATAAACTGCCAAAAAACAAAACGTAATTCCAAAAGCCAATACGATATAATGCCACACATTCTGCTTATTGATAAACGCGTTATAAATTACGCTTGGGCCAATAAACATTAGCGGTAACGCATACAGCATATATTTGATTCCTTTGTCTAAAAGTTCTTTATTGACAGGCATTTTTAAAATTTTATCTTGATTCCAACTCCGTTTTGATTCGCTACAGCGTTTAGGTCAAAATCAGCCGAGCCTGTATTTTTGAGGCCTTCGTTATAGGATTTGACCGCTTCTTCCACTTTTTTTGCCCTTCCCGAAAGTATCGGAATAGAAACAGCTACAACGCCTAAACCGACATACGTTATAGCAGTAGGATATTTTAAATCCGAAAACAAACCAACAGCCAAATCAACAACACAAGCGGTTGCTCCCAATCCGAGAAGCATTCCGCCAATCCCTTCTTTTGACTTGGCTTGCTTATAAAGATGAAGGGCATGCAAATCAGATGCTAATATTTTCTTAACCTGATAACTTGGAATCTGCTCTCCATTCTGATAGATTTTTCCCTTTTCTAATTTGAGTTCAACAGCCGTAGTTTTTTTCAGGGTAAGTTCCTGCGAAAAAGCAGTAAATCCTATTAGTAATGAAATTATGAAAAGTATTTGTTTCATTTTGCGACGCTATAGTTTAGTTTGAGATTTATTATAATTGTCGACTGCTTTTCTAACGCTGCCAAACTCCTTGAGTAATTCGGAAGCTTTTTCATAGTCAACGGGAATTTCACCCATAATCATTTTCACGCCGCGATCTACAAGTTTGTCGTTGCTCAATTGCATATCTACCATTTTGTTGCCTTTGACTTTCCCAAGCTGAATCATGGTTGCTGTAGAAATCATGTTTAGGACCAACTTCTGTGCTGTACCGGCTTTCATTCTCGAACTTCCGGTTACGAATTCAGGTCCGACAACAACAACAATCGGAAACTTTGCGGTTAATGCTATCGGACTTCCTTCGTTGCAGGTAATGCAGCCCGTAATGATATTTTTTGAATTGCATTTTTCCAGTCCGCCAATGACATAAGGCGTAGTGCCAGAAGCGGCTATGCCAATAACTACATCATTATCCATTATGCCGTGTTCCTGTAAATCCATCCAGGCCTGAAGTCTGTCGTCTTCCGCATTTTCAACGGCGCGGCGAATGGCTTTGTCTCCGCCGGCAATGAGTCCGTTAACCAAGTCAAACGGAACGCCAAACGTTGGCGGACATTCCGATGCATCGACTATGCCTAATCTTCCTGAAGTTCCGGCTCCGATATAGAAAAGCCTTCCGCCGAGTTTCATTTTTTCGACGATTTTGGCAATTAGGGTTTCTATTTGTGGCAATGCTCTTTCAACGGCAAGCGGAACGGTTTTATCCTCTTTATTGATATTGGCTAACAAATCGGCAACCGACATTTTTTCCAAATGTTCGTAGTGCGAGGATTGTTCTGTGGTTTTGGTGAAGGACATTTTTTAGGTGCTAAGGTTCTGAGTGGCTAAGGTACTAAGATTATAAAAAACTCGCCAATACAATTCCTAAAATAATCATGGAAACTTTAGCAATATTGAACTTGTGTCCTTCGCTGCTTTCAAAGATAATGGTGGAGGAGATATGGAACAGAATTCCGATGACAACAGCAGTGATTTGAGTGTAGTATTGGTTTAAGATGGGAAAGCTATCGGAAGCCAATGTTCCTAGTGGTGTCATTACGGCAAACGTCAGCATAAAGAAAAACAACGCGGTTTTATTCAGCTCAGCATGGATGAAAAATGTGGTTAGGATAATTGCGATAGGTAAGTGGTGAATTGCAATGCCGTATGCCAAATCGTGATGATGCCCAACAGGAAAGCCTTCAAGCAAAGCGTGAATGCACAAACTGATAAACAATAGCCAGGGCATTTGTGTTAGTTTGTCATGGCCGTGAACGTGTCCGTGTTCGGCACCTTTGGAGAAGAACTCCAAAATGATTTGGAATAAAATTCCACACATGATAAAAATCCCAACGCTTGTATTGCCAGTTTCATAAACATCAGGCAAGAGATGCATAACAGTTAGCGACAATAAAAACGAACCGCTAAAAGCCAATAAAAGCTTTAGATTTTGCTTTACTCTAGGTTTAAGTACGATGGCAATTAAGTAGCCGATAAGTACTGAAAGTAAGGGTAATAAGTAATTCATTATTTAAATATCATTATTAAACGTTCGCTGGTATTCTTGTGGAATTTTTTCAATTTATAGTCACCAAAAGTATCCAACAAATAAATTCCGGTTTCATTCATCATGGTTTGAAAATCCTCCAACGTGTAAGCTCTCACTTTTTCAGTAAAATGAAATTTTTCACCTTTATCTTCAAAATCAATTTCCTTGATGATAAAACCATCAATTACTGATCGTTTAATATGAAAGGTAATGCCATCGACTTCCTTGGTTTCTTCCGGAATCAAATTATCAATTACCACTGGCGAATTCATAAAATCAATCACAGCAAAACCATATTCCGACAGGCTTTCCTTTATAGCCGCTAGGGTCTTTATATCGTCTTCTCTGTTTTCAAAATAGCCAAAACTGGTAAACAGGTTGAAAATCGCATCAAATTTTTCATCATACGGTTCCCGTTTGTCGTGTACCACAAAATGCAAGGTGTCATTGGTGTTCTTATTGGCTTCTGCAATACTGTTTTCAGATAAATCGGCGCCAACAACATCAAACCCCAGTTGGTTAAGGTAAATAGCATGTCGTCCTTTGCCACAAGCCAAATCCAGGACTTTTGCTTTTTCCGGCAGGTTTAAATAATGGGTAAGATTATCCATAAAAATTTGTGCTTCACGGTAGTTTCTGTCTTTGTAAAGTATGTGATAATAAGGCGTGTCAAACCAGGAAGAATACCAATTTTCTGATTTGGGATTTG
>JAYURX010000085.1:0-12428 GCA_043755965.1 Flavobacterium sp.
TCTCCGGTTTCTTTCCAATACAAATAAGCTAAAGCCGATTTTGTTCCGGCACCATCGGCATGCATTATCAGGCAATAATTAGCATCATTGGTCAGATAATCGGGAACAATTTTGCAGAAAGCTTTGGGAAATAATCCTTTGTCGATGTTTTTAATAGCGTTGTGCACATCTTCTTTGGAAGCCGAAACTCCACGAAGATTGTAACGTTGACTGTTATCAGAACTCATGTGTTGTAGTTAGTTGTGTCCCGCAAAGATAAGATTAGATTTGGGATTTGGGATTTGGGATTTGGGATTTTTTAGAATTAATTCTCGACAATCAGAATTTCTACCCTGCGGTTTTCATTTTCTTCCTGATCGTTTTTTTCAGGAATGGGATGAATTGGTCTCGACGTTCCATATCCTTTGTAAGTCATTCGCTTTCTGTCAATTTTGCTTCGAAGTAAATAATTATAAATGGCTCTGGCCCGAGCAGTGGAAACATTGTTTTTATCGCCGTCTGTTTGGCAACATATGTGTCCCTGTATTTCTATTTTCAATTTTAGATTTTCTTCCATGGCGCAGCGCAAATCAATTAGCGTGGGTTGTGATTTGGGAACAATTCGTGCCGAATTATTGAAGAAATAAATGTTAGGCAACGTAATAAGTTCGCCAACTTTAGAGTTTTTTATTTTTTTTGTCAGTTCACTTTCAACAGGTAAAAGTAAAGTTTCGTTGTAAAAAATAGTTACTTTTCTATTTTCAGCCTGGACTTTAGATTGTTTAAAGTCTTTACCAAAAGCTATTTTTTCTAAACTTTTATTGAATTTCAAACCACTTTTATCCAATAAAATCTGAACATTTTCAATACGCCTTAACGCTAATTTTTTATTGTAATCCTTGGTGTCAATGCTATCGCAATAACCCAATAATTTGGTGATTTGAACATTTTTGTTATTGGCAATCCATTCATTAATCTCTAAAATCGAAGTGGGATTAGGAAAATCTTTATTGAAGTCGAAAAAGACTTCTAATTGCTTTTGCCCTAAAGATTTGAAAGAAACCAGAAAAAACAATATGAGGATTTTTAATTTCATTATTTATTTACAATTAAAATTTCTACGCGGCGATTGGCAGCCCTTTCTTTTTCATTCTTTTCTGGCAAACGATAAATTGGATCATTGCTTCCATAGCCTTTGAATGCCAATCTATTTACCTCTACTCCGTATTTTGTCAAATATTTCAAAATAACCAAGGCTCTTCTGTAGGATAATTTAGTGTCATTCGGATTTGGATTACAGCAAATATGTCCGTGTATTTCAATTGCAAGCTTTGAATTATTCATCATAATATCAAGCAATTCATCCAAAAGCGGTAGTGATTGGTCAATTACTCTTTCTGAATTAAAATAAAAGTTGATATTATTTATTCTAACTAAATCGCCTTTTTTGGCTTTATGAAATTTTGATTCCAATGTTGACCTTTCATTCTCAACAAGAATTTCTAAATCGCCAGCCTCCAAAAGGTCCTCTTCTACCGTTTCTGCCACTACTTCTTTAACCTGCCTTCTCCCAAAAGGTCCATCGGGTATTGTTGAAGCAGTTTTTACACTCGTTTTTTTAGCTGCTATCAGATTATAAAACACTTCTACTTTCCTGTTCTCGCTTTGGTTTTTGGAAGATTTAAAGTCTTTACCAAATGATTTCAGCTCTACTTTATCGGCAATTTTTATATTGTTATTAGTAAAAATTGTTACCATCGCATTTACTCTTCGCATTGCCAAATCCTTATTGTACTTACTGTCGTCAACACTATCGCAATAGCCAAGAACTTTAGTGATTTCGGCTGTTTTATTATCTAAAACCCATTGATTTATTTTAATTTGTGACACTTCATTTGGAACATCTCTATTAAAGTCAAAAAAAACATCAAGCTTATTTTGGCTAAAACCAAGTAACGAAAATAGCAAAATAAAAAGTGTATAAATCTTTTGCATACTAATTTTCTACAATTAAAATTTCTACCCTGCGATTGGCAGCACGCTCCTTTTCATCTTTTTCGGGCAATGTATAAATAGGTTGCGAGCTTCCAAAACCCTTATAAGACAACCGCTCTTTACTGACCTCCTGTTTTACTAAAAAATTATAAATGGCTTTGGCCCGTTGCGTAGACAAATCGGTTCTGTCAACAGGCATGCAGCATAAATGTCCCTGGATTTCAATTTTTAAACCTGGATTTTTCTGAAGAACCAAAAGCAACTCATACAATTTCCCGCGAGATTCATTAACAACGGCAAAAGTGTTGATTATAAAATTGAGATTTTCGATTTGTAGTTTTTCTCCCGTTTTGGCTTCACCAACTTTCTTCATAAAAGTTCTGTCAAGTTTGAATTCGGATTTGGTTCCGTTTGGATTTTCGAAGACTAGTTTTTCGGGGTAAACTATTTCTGGTTTAGGCAGCTTTTCGACGATTTCTTTTTTAATTCCAAGAATTTCATCTTCACGAAACAAATCTTTCTTCAAGATATAATAAATGATTACCCGTCGGTTTTCAGCTTTATTCTTGGATTGTGTAAAGCTTTCGCCAAAGCTTCTAGTCTTAAAATCTTCTCTTATTTTGATTTGATTCTTGACAGAATTGAAAATAAAATTTACTCGTTTTTGAGCTAACGTATCGTTGAAACCATTGGTCCCGTCTTCGTCTGTAAAACCATGAATAGCTAGAATTTTATTTTCCTTGTTTTCTGAAATCCAGGAGTTTAGTTTTGTGTTTTCCAGGCTGCTTAATTCAAACTTATTGCTGTCAAAATAGACCGTAAGTTGTTCTTGAGCATGGCAAGTGACCACTGATATTAAAAATAAAATGAAGCTAAAATATGTTTTCATAGGTTAAGAAAAACAATCGAAAGTTACGCAAAATTGTTTGGAGTAATCAAAAATAAAGCCAGTAATATGTAGAAAAAAATTACATTTGTAAACTAAAAATTTAACAATGAAACAATTACTACTATTATCTTTTTTAATTGTCACACTTTCAGCAAGTTCACAATCGGTTATTCAGTCGGTGAATTCGGGAAGCATTATTGCTGCAGGCAGTTCTGTTTCTGTTGGTGAAATTGTTGTTGTTCCTCAAAATCAAAACCAATCCAGTAGTGGTATTATTGGTCTTTTGGCGCAAACCCAACAAGCCCTTGAAGTTCCTCAGTTAGCACTAAGTGGAAAAATTACAGTTTTCCCGAATCCTACGATAGCAACAGTTTTCTTTAAAACCGAAACCAATTTTTTAAATGAGAAAGTTTCGATATACAATTTATCGGGCCAATTAATTACAAAAAAACAAATTACCGCAAACAATGCTTTGGATTTAGCAGATTTACAATCAGGTGTTTATTTGATCCAATTCACTAATAAAAAGATCAATTCCTTTAAAATAATCAAACGATAAGTTGGTTTATCAATAACAAAATCAATTATGAAAAAACTATTACTATTATCAGCACTTTTTATTTCCTTTTTGACCTTTGCCCAAACACCTCAAGGCATTTCTTATCAGGCGATTGCCTTAAATAGCTCTGGAAGTCCGGTAGTAAATTCAAACGTAAATATTAAACTCTCAATTTTAAACAATTCTGCCTCTGGAACCGTTTTATATTCGGAAACCCAATTGAAAACGACAACTGCTCAAGGCCTATTTAATCTAACGATTGGCCAGGGAACAGCTATTTCCGGAACATTTGCGACGATAAATTGGGAAACCAACGCTAAATTTTTAAAAGTAGAAATAGACATTACTGGCGGAACTAATTATATTTTGGTTGGAACAACCCAATTGCTTTCTGTGCCCTATGCTTTATATGCTGAAACTGCCCAAAGTGTTGAAGCGACCAATATCGTTGGATATGAGGATTCGGAAGCCCGTATTTCCGGATTTGTAACTTCAAATACTGCCTATGCCTTTTTGTATGGCAATAATGTTCCTAATCAGTGGTTTTCGCATCCAATTTCAGGAGAACCATTGCAGATTGTCGGCAGTGATTTTGGCATAGGTGTACTGACCACCACACATGCTTATGCTGCCAGCTACAATTCCGATATGAATGACCTTGAATGGTTTGAAACTGCCTTATCAGGCACTCCCATAAAAATAGTGTCTTACGGAGGAAAATTTGGCGTGTTAACAACAACAAATGCTTATGCTTTTTCTGAGAGCTCAAATGCCAGCAATGTCCGTTCGTTTAATTGGTATAACCAAACCTTAGCAGGCATTCCAAAATATATTTATCCTTTATTTAGAGGTTTTGGCGTGATAACTTCTACCAATGCTTACGGCTTTGGAACAACCATTTCTAATACAACCCCAGCCTCAACATGTAGTTGGTATGCTTCCGCGCCTTTATCAGGGGGTTTTATTCAGGCAAGGGTAAATGAACATATGTTTTCCGTTTTCACGACGACCAATGCCTACACCTTTGCACCTGTTAGTAATAATGCCGGACTTACATCGTACAACTGGACTTCAGTAACTATGAGTGGAAGTTATTTTGATTCTGCTAAATAAACACCAGATATTCTAAACAAAAATCCCGCTTATTCAGCGGGCTTTTTTTATTCAGGGAACTAATTATAATTATCGGGTAAAAAGTAATTCTCTGTATTTAGTCAATGTCCAAACTTCGTCATCAACCAAAAGTTCCAGTTTATCGCAGTGTTCCCTGATTACATCAAAGTATGGCTTTACCTTATCGCAGTACATTTCGGCCATTTTTTGGGCATCAGTTAAGATGTTTGCTTTTTTACGTGCTTCGGTCATTGCTTCAACATTAGAATTAATTCCTTCGATATGAGCAGAGATTTCTTTGATTAAAGAAATTTGTTCCTTGGCAATTTTCTCAAAGTCTTTTCCGAAGATTTCTTTCAATCCGCGCACGTTTTCAATCAAGGTGTTTTGGTAACGAATTGCTGTTGGAATTACGTGATTACGGGCTATATCTCCAAGAACTCTTCCTTCAATCTGGATTTTCTTAGTGTATTCTTCTAATTCAATTTCGTAACGCGCTTCAACTTCTACATGATTCATTACATTTAAGTCTTTGAATAAATCCAAAGCTTTTTTAGAAACTTTAGCTTTCAAAGCCGTTGGTGTCGTTTTATGGTTGCTCAAACCACGTTTTTTAGCTTCTTTTTCCCAAGCTTCGCTATAACCATCACCTTCAAAAAGGATGTTTTTTGTCTCTTTAATGTATTCTCTTAACACATTGAAAATAGCTTCATCTTTCTTTAAATCTTTTTTCTCAATTAAGGCATCTACTTCTTTTTTGAAATCTTTTAATTGTTTGGCAACTATAGAATTCAAAGTTGTCATCGCATTAGCGCAGTTAGCCGAAGAACCTACAGCTCGGAACTCAAATTTATTTCCAGTGAAAGCAAATGGTGATGTTCTGTTTCTATCTGTATTGTCCAAAATCACTTCAGGAATTTTACCAACGACATTCAATTTTAAATCTGTTTTTTCTTCCGGGGATAATTTTCCTTTGGTTACTCCTTCTAATTCAGCTAACACTTTTGTCAATTGTTGTCCGATGAAAACTGAAATAATGGCTGGCGGAGCTTCATTAGCTCCTAATCTGTGGTCATTACTTGCAGTCGCAATAGCAGCACGAAGTAATTCTTCATATTCTTGAACTGCTTTTATTGTATTAATAAAAAACGATAAGAATTGTAAGTTGCTCATTGGTGTTTTTCCTGGAGACAATAAATTCACACCAGTGTCAGTTGCCATTGACCAGTTATTATGTTTTCCAGAACCGTTTACACCTTGAAAAGGTTTTTCGTGGAAAAGTACTTTAAAATCATGACGCTCACCCACTTTTGACATTACATCCATTAATAATGAATTGTGGTCAACTGCTAAATTGGTTTCTTCAAAAATGGGTGCCAACTCAAATTGGTTTGGCGCAACTTCATTATGACGGGTTTTAACCGGAATTCCGAGCAGCATACATTCCTCCTCAAGCTCACGCATATAATTTAAAGCACGTGAAGGAATTGACCCAAAATAATGATCATCTAATTGTTGCCCTTTTGCAGAAGTGTGACCCAACAAAGTTCTTCCGGTCATAACGATATCGGGTCGTGAATTTGCCAAAGAAGCATCAACCAAAAAATATTCTTGTTCCCAGCCTAAAGTGGCGGTTACTTTTTTTACATTTTTATCAAAATATTTACAAACGTCAACTGCAGCTTCGTCAACAGCATTTAAGGCTCGTAAAAGTGGTGTTTTATAATCTAATGCTTCGCCGGTATATGAGATGAACACCGTAGGAATACATAATGTTGTCCCAAAAATAAATGCAGGAGATGTTGGGTCCCATGCAGTATATCCTCGGGCTTCAAACGTATTTCTAATTCCCCCATTTGGAAAAGATGATGCATCCGGTTCTTGTTGAACTAATTGTCCACCTCCAAATTTTTCTACCGGATCTGAACCATCATATGAAGTTTCAAAAAAAGCATCATGTTTTTCTGCCGTTGTTCCTGTCAATGGCTGAAACCAATGCGTATAATGGGTTACGCCTTTTGACAAAGCCCATTCTTTCATTCCCATTGCGATGTAATCGGCAAGCTTTCTGTCAATTTTCGTTCCGTGCTGTACTGCGTCTTTTACACCTTTGTGAGCATCCGCAGTTAAGAACTGTTTCATTGCTTTATCATTAAACACGTTTGAACCGAAAAGGTCTGATTTTCTTCCGGCCTCTTCAAATTTTACAGGTTTTCTGCCTGATGCATCTTTTAATGCTTGGAAACGTAATGTCGACATAAATTTAATTTTTAATGTTATACCCTATTAATTTGATGCAAATATAATAATATTTTGATGTGAAAATAATTATACCCTATTTTTTATGGGGTAAAAATAAAAAAAATAAGGTATTTAAAGTCAGCTTATAAATTAGTTAAAGTAGTAACCTCTAATTATTCAATCCACTATATTTGTAAAATAAAATCACATATCATGATCGTTTGGATATTATTCTTAGCCGTTATTTTTATTTTTCTCGCATTAGATTTGGGTGTTTTCAATAAAACCCCACATATCATCAGTTCGAAAGAAGCCGGAATTTGGACTGGAGTGTGGGTTACTCTTTCCTTTGCTTTTTCAGGAGTTGTAAACTTATTATACAGCAACAAATTAATTGCTAACCCAACAGGAATTAAACCCTCTGAAGCGACAATAAAATACATAACCGGTTATCTTATTGAACTTTCTTTAAGTATTGATAATATCTTTATAATAGCTGTAATCTTTGCTTCTTTTAAAATATCACAGAAATACCAGCATCGTGTTTTGTTTTGGGGAATATTGGGTGCAATTATTTTTAGGGGATTGATGATTTTCTTTGGCGTTGTATTAATCAATAAGTTCAGTTGGATGACCTATTTGTTTGGTGCGTTTTTACTTTTTACGGCATTTAAAATGTTTTTCAAAAAAGAGGAAGACGACTTTGACCCAAAAGAATCCTTAATATACAAAATCATTGGTAAAATCATTCCTATCACAACTCACACAGAGAAGGAACATTTCTTTATAAAAATTGACAACGTAAAACATGCTACGCCTCTTTTTGTTGCATTGCTTGTTATTGAAGTCATGGACATGCTTTTTGCCTTGGATAGTGTTCCTGCAATTTTGGCGATAACCTCTGACCCATTTATAGTTTTTAGTTCAAATATTTTTGCAATCCTTGGCTTACGTTCGATGTATTTCTTTTTGGCCAATATGTTGGAAAAATTCAGCCATCTGGAATATAGTTTGATTGCAATTTTAACTTTTGTAGGTATCAAAATGCTAATAGTAGAACATTATAAATTCCCTGAATGGGTGTCATTGAGCGTTATTGCTCTTTCATTGTTAGTGGGCATTATCGTATCAATAAAAAAAAGTGATACGAAATAAAAACTGTGACTTACTTTTATCAATAAAAAAAACCTCTTCAAAAATGAAGAGGTTTTTTATTAATTAAATTATTTGAAGTTATCTTTTAATTACCCGAAGCGTTTTAACTTCAGTACCCTGAGTAACAATTACATTGTAAACACCGGAAGGATAACGATTTCCAACTTTTAATGCTGGCACATCTTCTAAATTCACCTCCTGTTGCTCTAGTAATTTTCCCAGCATATCATAAACAGCCACTCCTACTTTATCAACACTTGTAGTTGTTATTTCTAAGTTGAAGTTGTCAGTGTATGGATTTGGATGTAGTACTACTTTCATACCTGGAGTCTTAGCTCTAGCTTCCTCGCAATTTGTTGCATTAGTTGCTCTTGTACCTCCTAATGGACATCCTGTATTATTAAACGTGTCCAATTGAGAAGCCAATGTGCCTGGCGCTGTTCCTCCTGCTGCATAGGCTTGGTTAACTGCATCAATAACTAATTGTGCATCATCTTCATAACCTGCGTAATCAACATCATCACCACAAGCATTTAACAATGCAGCAACTCCTTGACGAGCTAAATTATAAATACCTCCGCCGCCTACATTTAGAGCTTCTAATAAAGTCAAATCAGCCAATCTTGCTGGCGCATTTGTAAACACATCGCCAAATCTATCACATGTTCTATAGGAATCACACCATCTGTCGGTATGATTTTTCCAGTATCCTAGAGTACATCCTTCTAAACCACCTTGAGATGGGAGATAGAATCCGGCATCAATGGTCAAATTACATTGCCCAACTGCCAGATTAATACCACTAACTACTCCACCAACAGAGTCACTGTCAACTACGTCGATTGATCCTTGATTACTAGGAGAAGCGGTATGTCCAGCCGGAGCAGTAAATGTTACTGTATAGTTGTTACATGCCGGTAAACTAGAAAATAAATAGTTTCCATTTGCATCGGTCGTAGTGTTCATTGCAACCGAACAACCGGTTAATGTTACAGTAACTCCAGCTATGCCAGGTTCTCCTGAATCTTGTATACCATTTTGATTCAAATCATTCCAAACAAAATCTCCAAGACAACCAGTATTATTATTATTCTCACATGGCACTACTGTAAATGTAGCCTGACAGGTACTGTCCTCACCACAACTAGTATCATAGGTAAATGTCACTGTTGCTGTTGCTCCACATGCTGGTACTCCTGTATTGTTGTTTGTTAAAACCCCATTACATCCACCAGTCGCTGTAGCTGTAGCTAACCACGTAGCAAATGCCTGATCTATTGCAGCTTGAGTCTGATCTCCCGAAATTTCAATATTAGCAGGACAAGTCAAGACTGGTACTCCCACTTCTGGAGTAGCTACTGTAAATCTTCTCGTAAATGACTGTGTATTTGTACCATTTGGACAAGTTGACTGACCACATGCTGCTACTGTATACGTCCACGTTACATCTACAAAACCACCACATAATGAAGGTGGATTAGCAGCAGTTACTGTTAACGCTCCTTCACATCCACCTGTAGCGGTAGTTGAAGCCAAGAATGCAGTCCATGCAGCATCTAACTGAGCTTGTGTACTACAAGCAGGCAATGTTACATTGTTTCCTGGTGTAATTGTTACCGGAGCTGACTCAGTCACAGTGAATGTTCTGGTACATGTTTGGGTTGTTAGTTCCCCTCCACATGAAGTAGCAGTATAAGTCCAAGTAACATCTACAGATCCTCCACATGCTGAAGGGCTATTAGCTGCAGTTCTGGAGAACACTCCGTTACATCCACCGCTTGCAGTAGTCGATGCTAAGAAAGCATTCCATGCTGAATCAACTGCGGTTTGTGAACCACATCCTTGTATTGTTACATTGCTTCCACAATTGAATACTACCTCAGATGTTGAAGCTACTGTAAATCTTCTGGTACAAGTAGTTGTATTATTACCTTCACCACATGTAGTTACCGTATAAGTCCAAGTAACATCTGCATAACCTCCACATGCTGTTGGCATAGGACATTCAGTTCTTGTTAATACTCCGTCACATCCACCGCTTGCAGTAGTAGATGTTAAGAAATCATTCCATGCTGCAGTAATCTGAGCTTGTGTACTACATGCCGGTACTGTCACATTACTTCCACAGTTGAAAACTACTGCTGTTGGTGTTCCAATAGTAAATGTTCTTGTTACCATTGTCGTTTGGTAACATCTGTCAGTAACAGTATAAGTAACCGATACTGTTCCTCCACAATATGAAGGAGCAACAGGAGTTCCGTAGCTACCTTGTGGCGCACATCCTCCGCTTACAGTGAATTGTGCCAACCATGCTGCGAAAGCTGCATTAGCTGCTGCCTGGTCTATATAAACACATGCTAAAGTAGAACTGTTTTCCGGTTGTCCAACATTTACAGTTAGCGGTGCAGTGATTGTAAAGGTTCTGGTTACTGTTGATGTTTGGTAACATCTGTCTGTAACCATGTAAGTAACAGATACTGTTCCTCCACAATATGAAGGAGCTGTTGGCTGACCGTAAGAACCTTGTGCTGCACATCCTCCGCTTACAGTGAATTGTGCCAACCATGTTGCGAAAGCTGCATTAGCTGCGGCCTGGTCTGTATATAAACATGCTGAAGTCGAACTGTTAGCTGGCTGTCCAACTACTACTAATGCTGGCGCAGTAATAGTAAAGGTACTTGTTACTGTACTTGTTTGGTAACAGCTGTCAGTAACTGTGTAAGTAACTGTTGTTGTTCCTCCACAGAATGAAGGTGCAACAGGAGTACCATAACTACCTTGTGGTGTACATCCTCCGCTTACTGTAAATCCTGCCAACCATGTTGCGAAAGCTGCATTAGCTGCTGCCTGGTCTGCATATAAACATGCTGAAGTCGTACTGTTAGATGGCTGTCCAACTACTACTAATGCTGGTGCAGTAATAGTAAAGGTTCTTGTTACTGTTGATGTTTGGTAACATCTGTCAGTAACGGTATAAGTAACTGTTGTTGTTCCTCCACAAAATGAAGGAGCGGCTACCTGTCCGTAAGAACCTTGTGGTGCGCATCCTCCGCTTACTGTAAATCCTGCCAACCATGTTGCAAAAGCTGCATTAGCTGCTGCCTGGTCTGCATATAAACATGCTGAAGTCGAACTGTTTGCAGGTTGTCCTACAACTACTAATGCTGGCGCAGTAATAGTGAAGGTTCTGGTTACTGTAGTTGTTTCATAACATCTGTCGGTAACTGTATAAGTAACTGTTGTTGTTCCTCCACAAAATGCAGGTGCAGTTGGTCCGTTTGATCCGGATGCTGTTCCAAAACTTCCTGATGGTGCACATCCTCCACTAACAGTGAATTGGGCCAACCATGCTGCAAAAGCTGTATTTGCTGCTGCCTGATCTGCATATATACATGCCGAAGTTGAGCTGTTTGCAGGTTGACCAACATTTACAACTGGCGGTGCAGTAATAGTAAATGTTCTTGTTACTGAAGTCGTTTCATAACATCTGTCAGTCACGGTATATGTAACAGTCGTTGTACCTCCACAATATGCTGGTGCGGTTGGTGTGCCTCCAAAGCTTCCTGATGGAGCTATACCACCACTTACGTTGAATTGAGCTAACCAAGCTGCAAACGCTGTATTAGCTGCTGCCTGGTCTGCATAAATACATGCTGAAGTTGTGCTGTTGGCCGGTTGACCTACAACCACAGTTGCTGGTGCAGTAATAGTAAAGGTGCTTGTTACTGAAGTTGTTTGATAACATCTGTCTGTAACAGTATAGGTAACCGTTGTTGTACCACCGCAATATGGTGGCGCAGTTGGTTGTCCGTATGAACCTTGTGGCGCACATCCTCCACTTACCGTGAACTGAGCTAACCATGCTGCGAAAGCTGCATTAGCCGCCGCCTGGTCTGCATAGGTACTAGAAGGAGTTGAACTGTTAGCCGGTTGCCCAATAACAACTGCTGGCGCAGCTGTAATAGTAAACGTTCCTGTTACTGTAGTAGTTTGGTAACATCTGTCTGTAATTGTATAGGTAACAGATGTTGTACCGCCGCAGTATGGTGGCGCAGTTGGCTGACCGAATGAACCTTGTGGAGCACATCCTCCACTTACAGTGAATTGCGCTAACCAAGCTGCAAACGCTGCATTAGCTGCTGCCTGGTCTGCATATACACATGCTGAAGTCGAACTGTTAGCTGGTTGTCCAACTACTACTAATGCTGGTGCAGTAATAGTAAAGGTTCTTGTTACTGTGCTTGTTTGATAACATCTGTCTGTAACAGTATAAGTAACTGTTGTTGTTCCCCCGCAAAATGCAGGTGCAGTTGGTTGTCCATATGAAGCTTGTGGTGCACATCCTCCGCTTACGGTGAATTGAGCTAACCATGCTGCAAATGCTGTATTAGCTGCTACCTGGTCTGCATATAAACATGCTGAAGTTGAACTATTAGCTGGTTGTCCAATTACTACTAATGCTGGTGCAGTAATAGTAAAGGTTCTTGTTACAGTAGT
>JAYURX010000086.1:0-2194 GCA_043755965.1 Flavobacterium sp.
TTCCACCCATTTTAATCTGGTATTTCCATCTTTCGCTCATGAAGTTGCTTCTCTGTTTGATTATAAATCTGTCGTTGGATTAATCGAGTTTATCTGTCAGTTTTTTAAATACGGCTTTAGCATCTTGGCCTTCGTATAAAATGCTGTGCACCGCATCTATAATGGGCGTTTTCGCACCATAGGCTTGATTGAGTTTATATGCACTTTTTGCTGCATAATAACCTTCGGCAACCATACTCATTTCCATCATTGCTGATTTAACCGTATAACCTTTACCAATCATATTTCCGAACATCCTGTTTCGGGAAAACACAGAATAACCCGTTACCAGTAAATCGCCCAAATAAGCCGAATCATTGATATTTCGTTTCATCTTATGCACTTTCTTGATGAATTTTTTCATCTCGCGAATGGAATTACTCATTATTACCGACTGGAAGTTATCGCCATAACCTAAACCATGCGCAATTCCGGCTGCAATAGCATAGATGTTTTTAAGCATCGCTGCATATTCTGTTCCGATTATGTCGTCTGAAATTTTGGTTTTAATATAATTTCCGGAAAGAATTTTGGCAACAACTTTAGCTTTATCCGAATCGCCACAAGCAATCGTCAAATAAGAAAGACGTTCCAGTGCGACTTCTTCTGCGTGACACGGACCCGTAATCACACCGATATTTTCGAAAGGAATATCGTATTTTTTATGGAAATGTTCCCCAACAATCAGGAACGTTTCTGGAACAATTCCTTTGATGGCTGAGAAAATAACTTTGTCCTTCAAGCTCACGGTTAACTTTTCCAATTCGGCACTTAAGAAAGCCGATGGAATTGCAAAAATGATATAATCTGCGTACGCTACAGCTTCATTTATATCCGAAGTTAGCCTGAGTTTTTTAATATCAAACTCCACCGAACTTAAATAATTTGGATTGTGCTTTTGGGTTTTTATATGATCAATTGCCGATTCATTTCGCATGTACCAGGCAATTTCGTCCAGATTGACACATAACATTTTCGCAATGGCTGTAGCCCAGCTTCCGCCACCAATCACTGCAAATTTTGGAGATTTATTCATGTAAATAAACATTTATATCTATCAAAAATACTCATTTTTAAATGATGTTTGTTCTATTATTTTTAAGCTATTTTCTATAAAACGCACTGCTATCAATATATTCCCAAACTTTTTGAGGTAACATGGGCGCTACATTTTTTTTGTTTTTAATGCTTTCGCGGATAAATGTGGACGAGAGCTCAATAACCGGTGCGCCAACGCGATGGATTTTAGCGTGATTTACAAATTGCTCGTCAATTTCACCGGAATTTAATCTTGGGTACACATAAATATGATGATTGTTCAAAATCACTTCATGGTTTTTCCATTTGTGCAGTGAATTCAGATTGTCTTCGCCCATGATTAAGGCAAACTCATACTTAGGATATTTTTCTTCCAGATGAGCCAACGTATTTACGGTATAATTAGGCTGAGCCAATTTGAATTCAATGTCAGAAGGTTTGATTTTGCTATAATCTTCCGTGGCTAATGTTACCATATGCAAACGCTGGTAATCATCTAGTAAAGTGGTTTTTTGTTTGTGCGGATTGTGTGGCGTCAAGACCATCCAAATCTGATCTAAATCGGAATGTTCGGCCATATGATTTGCAATAATCATGTGCCCGATGTGGATTGGGTTGAAGGTTCCGAAATAGAGGCCGATTTTCATGTTTTTAGTACTTAGTGATTTGTACTTAGTGATTTGTACTTAGTCCCTAGCTACTAGTACTTAGAGACTAGGGACTAAGGACTAGGGACTAAGGACTCTATTCCTTTAAAAATTTTTGAAAATGCATGTATCATTTTAGACTCTTCTTCAATTAAAAACATAATTTCATTGAACAAATTTCCATCTATTTCAAATTCTAATTCTTTTGATATGATTAACTGTGTTTCAAGTTCGTTTAACGAACCTCTCGAAATGTTAAGGAAATGATTAAAAGATTTATCTGTTCTGCGTCCGAATCCTTCAGCAATATTTGAAGGAATTGAAACGCTTGCTCTTTTTATCTGACTTGTTAACGCATAAATCTCATCTTGCGGAAAGTTCTTGGTGAGTTTATAAACCAAAATAACCAATCTAATCCCTTTTTGCCAAATAAGTAATTCTTTATATGATTTAACTCCACTCATAAAATA
>JAYURX010000087.1:0-2193 GCA_043755965.1 Flavobacterium sp.
CTTCTAAAGCTTGTCCACTTATACGATATTCATTCTTCATAAATGCTTTTTGTGAAGGCTTGCCAAATGAGTTTCCGGATCAAAATTTGAAATCATTCCACTTTTTTCACCGATTTCAATTTCCTCTTTGAATTTTTTCAATTTTTGCTCTTCTATTTCTAGTAATCTCAAAGCTGTTCGCACAACTTCACTTGCAGAACTAAAACGACCAGATGAAATCTCATCACTAATGAAATTTTCAAAATGGTCTCCCAATAAAATTGATGTGTTCTTTGCCATAACTTTTATATTTAAAATTCAAATATACCAATTTTTGGTATGCGAACATCTTTTTTGCAGAATTTTTGAGAAATGGCATATAACGTTCCGCCGCTTGTAGTCAGTGGCGTCATTCAAAGACGGAACATTCAAATATATAAATAATTTCCCTTAACCGAGAACTTTCCAAAACAAACCCAAACTAGCCATTGCTACAAACGGCTGTTGCCAGTAGTTGTTATTCTGGCAATGGTCCGCCATTTTTAACCCAATCTTTCATTTTCTTTTTTTTAATCATTGCATTTTCATTATCAACTCCGTATCTGTAATCAAAATATTTCAAGTATTTAGGAAATTGAGTTTTTCTTGCGATAAAAAAGTTCGGAAATGTATGCCAGTAATTATTGTAAGCTCTTACAGTTTGATTATAATTATCTAAGTTTAAATTTATTTCTTCATCAACATTTGAAACTAAACTATCTGACATTACAAACTGATTTAGTTTGTATTCATTAAACTCAAGTTCTTCTGAACATTCCGATACAGAAATAGATTTGGCTTTATTCCAATAATATTTAAGGCTATCACTTTTAAAATTCTGTTGAGATAGTTCTGCATTTCTCTTTTTTAGATTTCCAGCATATTTACTCCAATTTTGTTTAGCATCATTGTTATAACTTTCTAAGTTGTTCCGTACACTGTTTTTGTATAAAAACCATCCAATCATACAAACTCCAATGAAAATTATTAATGTATTTAAACAGCCTTTTAAAAATTTCATTCTCGTTTAAAGTTTAGGTGGGTTCAAGGGTCTAGCGCAACACTGCTAGTTTTTACTGATTAAACAAATTTAGTTTTTTTCTGAAGCTATCATATTATTTCTTCTATAAATTTCCTCATTTCTGATTTGATTGGGAGTTTTAAAACCCAACACCTTTCTCGGCCTGTTATTAAGGTTGTTTTCAATTTGTTTAAGCCTTTCTAAGCTTATTTTGTTGAAGTCAGTTCCTTTGGGCAGAAATCTTCTTATTAATCCATTAGTATTTTCATTTGTTCCTCTTTCCCATGATGAGTATGGATGTGCAAAATAAATGTCCATTCCGGTATTTTCAGAGAGCCATTTATGATTAGCCATTTCAATTCCGTTATCGTAAGTCATTGTTTTTCGGAGGTATTTAGGTTGTTTATTTAAATGCATTGCAAATTCCTGGGTTACTGTTTTAGATTTTCTGTTATTAATTTTTACGATGATTAGGAATCTTGTTTTTCTATCTACGATAGTTCCGATTGCACTTTTTTGTCCTACCCCAATCATAAGATCACCTTCAAGATGCCCTGCCTCCTGGCGCAACTCAATGTGTGCCGGTCTACTATCAATACTGACTTGGTCTTTTATTCTGTTTCGTTTTTTCCCGAACCTTCTTTTATCTCGTCTTTTGTGATGATGATAAGGAAGCAGCTTAATGAGTTTTCTGCCCAGAGCTGTTTGTCTGTGTCTGTAAATGTGTTTATAGATTGACTCATATGAAATGGACATAACAGGGTCATTTGGATATAATATTTTGATTTGACCAGCCATTAATTCGGGACTTGTTCCCTTAAGCAAGCTTCTGTATACAAACATTTTAAGTTTAGGATACGAATTGATTTTGTCTTCAGCTCGTTTAGATTTATTGGTTTCCAATGCGCACCAATGTGCCAATTCTGCATTATAGATATCGGTCGGTTTTATGACCCAAAGATTGACTTCGTTTGTAATAGTAGACCTATTTCTGTTAAGCTGTAATGCAATGTAATTTCTGGATTTGTTTTCCTTGAGCAAGGTCTCAATTACGACACGTTCATTATAGGTTAATCTTTTATACTTTCTTTCCATAATTCAACAAAGATAATTTCTATCGATGTTGCGTTAGGTTCTTGAATTCTCCGTTTTTT
>JAYURX010000088.1:0-2191 GCA_043755965.1 Flavobacterium sp.
TGTGGCAGTTGATAATGAACCCGTAGTATAGGTTGTACTGTATGGACTTGATGATACGGTTGTGGTTAAAAACGCTGTTCCTCCACTAGCAAAAGTATACCATTTATAGGTCGTTGACGCTGTGGGCGCTGGATTAATAGTAGCGCTTATAATAGAAGTTCCTGATCCACATATTGGTGTTGCAGAGGCACTAATAACATTGTAACCGCCATTGGAAACTAAGCCGGGAAAATCAGTATCAGCTCCTCCACCCCCATTACAAGACGCCACTTTTATTGATCCTATGTATATTAAGTCTGACGCACTACAGCTACTTGTCGCACTTATATTTCCTCCTGATTCTACCACTATTGAAGAATTGGCCGCCAAAGTTAAATTATAATTATTAGTTGAAAAATCAATATTAGCATTATTTCTAATAACAAATTGTATGGCGCCTAAACAAGTCAAGTTCCAATTGGCGTTCATCACTACAGTAGTGTTGCTGACACCATCTCCGATATACAAAACTGTACAACCGGTAAAAGAATTACAGGCTAAAGAGCTTGAACTTACAGAAGTTCCGGTAATAGTACATTGGGCATTTAATCCCAACGACAATGACAGAAAGGTAAAAATTGAAAGTAAAATTTTTTTCATAATTTGATTTACGTAAATTCTGGGCTAATGGATTTCAGCATGCAAACTTACATAAGCAACTGGCCAGGATAAATTTTTTTCGACATACTACTTAAAAAATCTGTAAGTGACACAATTCAGATTTTAGTCAAAATTCGAAGCAAAAAAACCTTTTAGAAAAACCCAAAGGGAAAATGTTAAATTGTTGATTTTAAATGATTTTTTTACATATTACACGCCATTTTATAAAGCTATTTAGCAAACTATTGGTTCAATGTATATCTCGAGCAATCGAACTGGAAAGAATTTAAAATCGCACTTCTCGCTGAAAAGATAATAGCAGAATTTGTTATATTTGAAGCTCGAGACGCTTTAGCGTCGAACAGACGAAGTAAACAAATTCATCACCATGGAACAATACGGGAAAATCTTATTGATTGCTATGCCTTTTTTTCTTTTGCTAATCGTTATTGAAAAAATATATGGCTATTTCAAGGGAATCGACCATGCGCCTGTGATGGACAGCATTTCGAGTATAAGCTCTGGCATGACCAATGCCGTGAAAGATGCTTTGGGTTTGAGTATCGCTATTATTTCCTATGAATGGATGGTTTCAAATTTGGCAATTTTACATGTTGAAGCTACGATTCTAACCTATGTAATTGCCTTTTTTGTGATTGATTTTTATGGGTATTGGAGCCATCGATGGGCACACCAAATCAATTTCTTTTGGAACAAACACGCCATTCATCACAGTAGCGAAGAATTCAATCTGGCTTGTGCATTGCGCCAGCCGATTTCGAGTTTTGTCAATTTGTTTACTTTCCTGTTGCTGCCTGCAGCCCTTTTTGGCGTTCCTTCTAAAGTGATTGCTATTTTGTTGCCAATACATTTATTTTTACAATTTTGGTATCATACAAGATACATTGGAAAACTTGGTTTTCTGGAAAAATTTATGGTTACGCCTTCGCATCACAGAGTGCACCATTCTATCAATCCGGAATATATGGATAAAAATCACGGACAGATTTTTATTTTTTGGGACAAATGGTTTGGCACTTTTCAGGAAGAATTAGATGAAGTTGCTCCCGTTTTTGGAATCACGCGACCAGCGCATACCTGGAATCCAATAAAAATAAATTTTCAGCATATGTGGCTTTTGATTAGAGATGCCTATCATGCCGAAAACTGGAAAGATAAATTCACCATTTGGTTTAAACCGACCGGTTGGCGACCAAAAGATTTTGATGAAAAATATCCAATTGATAAGATTACCGATGTCTATCGTTTTGATAAATACGGTAACGAACATTCGCAACTCCTGATGTATTGGTCATTGATACAATTGTTCACTACTTTGGGATTCATAAGCTATCTTTTTGGAAACATCGCAGATATTGGTTTACCAACGATTTTTTTATATGGATTATTCGTTTATCTAACTGTCTACAGCTATACCGAATTAATGGATACAAGTAAATTTTCAATTTTTTGGGAAGGATTACGATTCATTTTTTCAATGGGAATTCTTTATTTCTATGGTGATTGGTTTGGAATGTCAACGCTTTTATCC
>JAYURX010000089.1:0-5045 GCA_043755965.1 Flavobacterium sp.
AATATTAGAAAAAAGATCAACCGGATTACTCACAATATCCCAGCTGTTAAATCGAAGAATTCGCCCAAGGTAAACCCCAAAGCTTGATAGAAAACAAAGGATGACAATCAAACGCCTGCATTTTTGACTGGAATATTTCATTTTTAATAATTGATGAATATGAAGCATTGAAGAAATTCCCGCGTAAAATCCTGCTATAGAAAAGCAGGTAAGTAATAGTATATCAAATAAATACTGTAAGTCGGTATTGTGATGGAGATGCACAAAATCGGTCAGTAAGTAGAATGAATTAGGCAGGAAAAGTAACCATCCTAAAATGAACAGGTAGAATTTAATGGTTCCGGGAATCTCGGTTTTTATTTGCGTGGAAAGGAAGTAGGGAATGTATCCCAAAATTAAATTCCATATCAGGAAGAGCAAATAAATATCATGGGTAAGTTTTACCCGTAATAGCATTAACGCAACTGACAGGAGGCCGAATAGTATTAAATACGGATTTTGTTTTTTGTCTAAAAAATAGATAGTAAGGATTTTGTTCATGATTATAAAATAAAAAGTACTTTGTATTTCAAAGTATATGAATAAAAAAATAGGTTAATTTGTTTTGATTAATTTTTCCAGCGCTTCAATATGTTCCCTAAACGCCTTTTTTCCGGCTGTCGTGGCAATATACCTCGTGTTAGGCTTCTTTCCGATGAATTGTTTTTCAATCATGATATAGTTTTCGGTTTCCAATGCTTTGGTATGGCTGGCAAGATTGCCATCGGTAACGCCAAGCATTTCTTTGAGCATGTTAAAATCGGCACTTTCATTGACCATCAATACAGACATAATCCCCAAACGAATTCGGTGATCAAAGGCTTTGTTGATATTTTGGATGATGGTTTTCAAAATTAATTTCTATCGTATTTAAAATACATGACCGCACCGTAAACTATATGGCATAAGCCAAAACCTAAAACCCAAAAGTACAAACCATATCCCGAAAACTCAACGGCAATTAAACCTAAAATGATTTCAGTTATCCCTAAATAACGAACGTCTTTCAAAGTATATTTACTGGCATTTAAACAAGCCAATCCATAAAAAATTAAAGTTATTGGAGCAATCAGGCCATAAACGCCGTGACGCAATAGGAGTAAAGCAAAAATTCCACCAGTGAACAAAGGAATGCAAAAGTTTATCAGCAGTCTTTTCGATGAAGAATTCCAGACGTTTTCCCCTATTTTTTTTGCTTTTTGCTTGGTCATGATAAATGCGGTAACTAATGAAAGTACTAAAACAGAGAAAGCTGTCAGGATAATTAGCTTAAACGTCAATCCTTCAATAATCACAACATCATACTTGTTTTCTTCCAAAAGATGATCTACAATATAAGCACCAATCAATGCATAAATTCCCGCCAAAATTCCGGATAAGCCACTTAATGAAATAAACTGTGTTGATTTTGACATCATGTGCTTGATGTCTTGAATGTCCTTAAGGTATTTTTCGTTTTCCATTTTAAAGTACTTTGAATTGCAAAGTAAATGAATAATATTTTTTCAACCAAATGTTTTTTCATTTATTTTTGAAAAAAAATACACCATAAAAAAACGTCCCGATATTCGGGACGTTTTTTATTTATTTAATTTTCCCTATTGATATAAATCCAACCGGTTTTTGCTGCCAGGTTATCATTGAAATCAATAACATAATAATAAGTACCATCCGGTAGTTCATCGCCTTTATCGGATTGTCCTTTCCATTCATTAGTGTAACCTCCTTTGCTATAGACTTTCATTCCATATCTATTGAAAATGCTCAAATGTTTAACATTTAATAAGGTCAGGTCAAAGAACTCGTTATCCCCATCATTATTTACAGAAATTCCTTTTTGGATACCACAGAATATTCTAGGTATAGTAATAGGCTCTGTTTTATAACAACCCTCTGAATTGGTAACAGTCACTGAGAAAGTAATAGGCATTTCCTCAATTGCTGTTGTTGAATTTAGATATTCAGTAACATTAAACGTACTTGAGTTATTACCAACAGCTTGATTGTTGCTATTATACCAAACAAAACTAGCCGTATTGATGTCAATTGTATTATTGACAGCAGTAACTTCCAAAATAAAATCGTCTCCTATACATCTTCCTGAAAGTTCAAAATCAAACGCACTTTGAACCGTTACCAAAAGACTTCCATTATTAGCACATTGTCCTGCATTAGGAACAAATGTGTAAGTTCCGGAAGTTGTATTGTCGATTACCGCCGGGGTCCAGGTTCCTGTAAATCCTTCAAGAGAAGTTGAAGGTAATGAAGGCGCAGTTTCGCCAATACATAATTGAGCAATAGCATTAAATGTCGCAGTTATTTTTTGGTTAACAGTTATCGAAACAGTCCCGGCTGACGCACATTGTCCGGCTGTTGGCGTAAATGTATACGTTCCGGACAGCGTATTACTTACAACGTTTGGTGACCAGGTTCCGGTAAATCCTTCTAATGAAGTTGTAGGCAATACAGGCGTTGGGTCTCCATTACAAATTGAAGGAATAGCAGCAAATGTACTTAAAATAGGTTGGTTGACAGTTATTGTTAAACTTCCACTCGTTGCACATTGTCCAGTTGTTGGAGTAAAGGTGTAAGTTCCCGTTTGCGTGTTGTCTACTGTTGCCGGGTTCCATGTACCAGTGTAGCCTTCTATTGAAGTTGATGGCAGTGTAACAGCATCTCCTCTACAAATTGTTATTGGAGCAAATGTTGATGCAACAGTTGGATTTACAATTATAGTTCCATTTAAGGTTACGGTGTTACAACCACCAACTGTACTTACAGTGTAAGGGAACGTTCCCGATATTGTTGGAGTTCCACTTATAGTAAAGACATTTGTTCCCGAGTCAAAGACACCGTTAACTCCTGTTGGAAGCCCAGTAACTGTTACGTTTGTAACGCTAACAGAAGAATAAGTTATAGCAGTAACAGGCGTATTAATACAAACCGTTTGATTATTATTGGCTGAAGTTAAATTCAACGTCACCGTAGGTAATAAAGCAACAGTTCCAGATGCCGGAGCTGAACTACATTCAGCCGAAGTAACACTAACCGCATCTAAAAAATTACCAACAGTTGGATCACCGCCGGTGCTTGATACTGATACAAATCGAATCGTATAATTATTTCCTCCCGAACTCGGCACGGAATAATTTAAATTGCGTAGTACCCAAGCCGTATTAGAATCAGTAAAGTTTCCTAAACTTGTATAAGGACCACCATTTGGACCAATTTCAACACCTACAACATCATTACCCTGACGTCCTCTGTGAGCAAATGAAATTTGTAATTGTGCTCCAGGATACGTTGTGAAATCTTGGAATGCTGTAGCTGTAGAATTTCCGTTTATTTCAATAAACTGATTTCCCTGATACGCAAAAACACCTTCAAACCCGGCAGCAGGCCAAAACTCCATAATTCCATCTCCAGCTGTTGTGTCCCAACAATTAACGATGCCTTCGTTGAACATATTAGGGAAAGCACCACTGGTAGTCGGACTTTCAAAATCGCCATTACAGAAAGAAGTTCCAGGTGGACTAATTACTACGGTATAGGTTCCCGCAACGTTGGTGTTAAAGCTGGCCACGTTTCCTGGATTTGTAAATCCAGCCGGAACAGTCCACACATAATTATAACTGCCTGGTACCTGAGGTGTAGCCGTAACCGTTGCCAATTGACCTGTACAGACAGTTGAACTGTTTACTGTTACCACTGGAGGTGCAGGATCGACCAAAGTCGCAACCTGAGCAGATGTTGCAGTGCAGTAAGTAGTGGTAAGGCTAAAGTTATTGTAAACACCGGCATTCAATCCGGTTAATACTATTTGACCACTAGCATCAGATGTCATTGTAGTTGGTCCAACCAAAGTTGTATCATCTGAATACGATACCGAATACGCTTGGTTAGGAACTAAATTACTAATGGTAACAGTTCCGGTATAACCGTTACAAGTTAATGGATCAGTGCTCAAAATTGGAACTATTGACTGAACACTAAGGGTTATGATGTCAGTTGATGCGAAATTACAACCGTTTACTTGATAATTGAAGTTTGCATAGGTTCCAACACTTAATCCACTTAAGGTGTATTGGCCAGAACTATTAGTATTGATAGTCAAAGGACCAACCACAGCAGTATTATACGTATAGGTCATAGTATATGTCGTACTTGGCGCCAAATTTTCAATGGTAATTGATCCATCAGCGGCATTACAAATCGTCGGGTTTACTGACGTATAACTTAAACTTTCCTGTAATGTATAGGTTGCAATAAAATTATCACCATTATTATTTATAAAAATAGTATCATCACATTCCGATGTGGAAGTCACATCTCCGGTAATATCATAATATACTTCCAAAATATAATCACCTGCAGGGAAAGCTGTTAAATCTACTGGGAATTCGGCGTCGCTTAAGACTTCTTGCCATTTTTGATCACCAGGATTACAAGGTCCGCCGCTAGGGAAGGAACCGGATGTACAGTCTTCAAAGAATGGTAGGTTTAACACCGTAAATGCACCCGGAGTTCCTGATTGAGGGTAAATTCTATAATTCAATCGGGCACTACAAACATTAGCGTTAGCAGATTTAAATGTTTTTATTTCGGCACCTCTCAATTTGAAGGTATTTGAGTTGGAAATATAAGTTCCAAAATCAGTATTAGGGAAAATGTTTTCAGCTGGGCCGATTATTGAAGTCCCTGAACCAACAGTATTAAAGAAATCATTATTCTCACAATTCGTTAACCAAACTGCACTTGCAAAACTACCGAAAGAACAATCCTGATACACTGTTACTGCTAAAGTTACTATATCGGCACATTGAGGAGTATTTGGAGTAAAGGTGTATGTTCCTGATAATGTATTACTAACAACACTTGGCGACCAAGTTCCTGTTATACCATTCAACGAAGTTGAAGGTAATGTTGGTGCGGTAGTTCCGTTACATATTGGTGCTGGCGATATAAAGGTTGGAATTACAGGTGTGTTAATGGTAACAGTTCCAGAG
>JAYURX010000090.1:0-5033 GCA_043755965.1 Flavobacterium sp.
GTAAAAACCATGATGAAGCGCTACTTTTTAGTAGAAATAGTCTTTAATTTAATGTACTTTTTACTTTCTTTTTATTTGATAAAACAAAATGCAATCGAAGGTGTTCTACAAGCTTATTTTTATACTAATGTGCTTTGTTTTTTATTGGTTTTGGCCTTGTTCAGAAAACTATTTTTTAAACGTTAGTTTTTTCCCAGACAGTTACAAATTTGGCTGCAATTTTAACATAATTATGTTCTTTTTCAATAAATCTTCGGGCACGCTTTCCAAGCGCTTTTATTTCTTCGGGATTATCAATTAAAAAAGACAATTCCTTTACCAAATAATCTACATCGGGTAATCCATTTATCGCGACTTTTTCGTCCAAATTATACTGCTTTTTAAAAACATCAGTCGCATTGGTAAAAACTGCTTTTCCTTTAGCCATCGCTTCCAATCCATTGCTTCCCTGGTCATGACCATACAATTGGTCGAGTACAATATGCGCTTGATTATATTGATTTATATATTGGTAATAAGGAACATTTTCAACAGTCAAAATTTCAACCTCGTAGCCATATTTATCTTTGATGATTTCTAAAGCTTTTTCAAAAAAATCATTTCCTTTTTTGAAATAACTTTCTCGGTTGATACCATGAAAAATAACAATTTTACTATTTATTTCCAATTCACTTTTGTGAAATTTATCTATATTTATTGGACTTGGAATTAAGCCCAAATACTTGGGATGATTTTGCAGCGGAATATGATAATCTATGTCGGTGGCAATTACGCCTTGTATATTTTGATAAATATATTTATGCAGTTTTTCAAATGGTTTGGTTCTGAATTTTAAAACATTCGAAAAGTTTTTATCCAAAATTTTTCCGGCTAAATAAGGTTGCACAATTGACGGATTTTCGTGTTGCTCAAAGTTGAATTTGACGTACATATAATCATCGCCAGCCGAAAGCAAAAACACTTTTTTGTTGTGTTTGAAAAGGAATTCCAAAATCTTTTTCTCATGCCTATAATCACAAAAGAAACTATTCTCATTAATCAACTGAACGGCATCAAAATTTTGGAAATGGGTTCTGTTTTTCCAAAATTGACGATAGGTTAAGTACGAAGAAATATCAAAACCGCTAACGGCTAAAAGTGCCAGTTTCATTTTTTTTAGCAATCCCGAATCCCATTTTTTCTTCAAAGGAAAATCTACCGGAAAATCCTTGAAACCATCTTTAAAACCCAAAATGGTTACTTCGTTTCCGAGCTTTTGCAATCCTTCTTTTAAGGAATTGTGCAATCTGCTGTATTCTCCAATAAGTAAAATCTTCATTTCTTGCTATATTTGGCAAATAGAACTGCAATATAAGTAAGAAATGAAAAACAACAACAAAATCGCTATAGTTTCCGCTTCACTTGGTGTTGGCGGCGCTGAGCGTTTTGCAGGTTTGTTGAGTTTTATGCTGCGCGACTTGGGTTATGAAGTCCATCATATCATTATTTTGGATCATGTTGATTATGATTATAAGGGAAAGTTAGTCAACTTAGGGAAATTATTTTCCGATGAAAAAGGTGTTTTCAGAGCCATAAAAAAGGGAAAATACATTGCCCAATATCTTCTTGAAAATGATATTCAAATCGTAATTGACAATCGTTCCAGGCCACTTTTTCTGCGTGAGGTTTTCACCAAATGGATTTATGGTAACAGAAAATGTTATTTTATGATTCACAGTTCGAATCTCGAAATGTATTTTTCCAAATTCTCTTTTGGTGTCAATTTTTTATATCAAAAAGCTACCAAATTGGTTTGTGTTTCAAAAGACATTGAGCATAAAATCCAGGAAAAATATAATCTCACAAACACCACAACAATTCATAATCCGGTTAATTTCCCAGAAAAAATATACCAGTTGCCAAATCTTATTCCAAAAAATTATATTTTGTTTTTTGGCCGGTTTGAAGAAGAAATCAAGAATTTCACTTTACTGCTCAACGCTTTCAAACAGTCAAAAGTTTACGGCAAAGGAAAAATGTTGCTGCTTATAGGTGATGGCTCGGATAAGGATTTTATTCAGACAAAAATTGTGGAATTGCAATTGGAATCATTTGTTCTTGTTTTACCATTTCAAAAAAATATTACCGCTTTTATACAAAACGCAAAATGCACTATTTTGACCAGCCGTTTTGAAGGTTTTCCAATGAGTTTAGTCGAATCGTTGGCCTCCGGAACTCCGGTGATTTCAGTAGATTGTGAAACCGGGCCAAAGGAAATTATTCAAAATAATTTCAATGGATTGTTAGTAGAAAACCACAACGAAAATGCGTTGTCTGAAGCGATAAAAACCATGATTGAAGATGAAAATTTGCATCAAACCTGTAAAAATAATGCGCAAAAAAGCGTAGAACATTTATCTTTGACAACCATTGCGCAACAATGGAAACAATTACTGGAAGCATAATGACAACAATTCACGACGCAATTATTCTCGATATTACCAAAGTTCACGATACGCGCGGTAATCTTTCTGTGATTGAAGGAAATGCGGTTCCTTTTGATTTGAAACGTGTCTATTACTTATATGATATTCCCAGTGGTGCAAGCCGCGGCGGACATTCACATAAAGAACAACAGGAATTATTGGTGGCTTTGAGCGGTAGTTTTGATGTGATTTTGAATGATGGCAACCAACAAAAAACGGTCACACTCAATAAACCTAATGTTGGCTTATTAATCGTTAACGGCATTTGGCGTGAGCTGGAGAACTTTTCTTCGGGTTCGGTTTGTTTGGTTTTAGCTTCAGATGTTTTTAAAGAGGAAGATTATATTCGCGATTTTGCTGAATTCAAATCATCTAAAAACGGAACTTCCTAAACCCACATTCACTAAAAATCGCTGAACTCCAATAAGCGTCTTCAACACAATTTGCGGTAATTGAAGTAGCAAGCGTTTCTTCGAACTTAAATTTTTCAAATCGATGTCAGCATAAATCTCCTGCGCAGTTTTCCAATTACCGTTTAGGTTGCATTTTATTGCGGAAGAAAAACGATTATAATCCATATACTTTTTAACTGCTGGATATAGCTTTTCGGCAGATTCATATTTTTCAAAAAAGGCATCTTCAAAAATATAATTCCTATTTCTGGAAATGCTTTTTTCATCAAAAACGTACCGTGCTAAAATTTGCCAAATGAATACCACTTGATAATTCAAACCAATCCGTATCCATAAATCGGTATCTTCTGAAACGGTTAACTGCTCATCAAAAACTCCTGATTTGTCAAAAACTTCCTTGTGAATGCAAACAGCCGATGTCCAGAGTATGGCTTCTTTTAGACTCGCTTCAAAGAAATGCAAAATTTCAAAATCGTCTTTTTTAGCAAATGAATACTGAGCCGGAACTATTTTTTTAGTGGTTTCAATTTCAATAGCCGAAGCAAATACTTTTTCATTAGGAAGTTTATGAATGTAGTGATTCATAGTTGATAAGAAATTGGAATGCCAAAAATCATCCGCATCAAGAAAACAGACATATTTGGCAGAAGCTTTTGCGATTCCGAAGTTTCGGGCTACGGCAACACCTTCGTTTTCTTTTGAAAAATATAGAATTCTATCGTCAGTAATAGCTAAAATTTCTGACTCGCTAGTATCATTTGAACCATCATTTATAACAATAATTTCAAAGTCGGAAAAGGTTTGTGACAAAACACTTTTTATAGTTTTGGACACAAACTTTTCTTTATTGAAAACCGGAATTATTATTGAAAAACAAGGCATAAGCACAATTTGAATTCAAATATAACTAAAACAGTCATTTTCTTTTTTTTTAAAATACTATTTTTGTCACCCGAGACCTTCAGTTCGATCTGTACGAAGTAAAAATCTATGCAAAATAAACCATTACATATTATTTGTTTTGACAACCCATTTCCTCCTGATTTTGGAGGTGCTATAGATTTGTTTTATAAAATAAAAGCATTACATTCGTTAGGGTTTACTATTTATCTGCATTGTTTTTATGATGATAGAGATGTTGTTTCTCCAGAATTAAAAGCCATTACAGAAGAGGTGTATTTATACAAGAAAAATAAAAATCCTTTATTCGTTTTTTCAAAGTTTCCGTTGCCTGTGATTTGCCGGTTTCAGAAAATTTTGATTGAAAATATTAAGAAGCATAATGCACCTATTTTATTTGAAGGTTTACACTCAACAATGATCTTGCAAAAGACAACTCTAACCAATAAAAAATATTTGAGGTTGCACAATATTGAGTCGAACTTTTATGGAGGAATGAGTAAAAGCGAAACTAATTTAGTAAAAAAAATATTGTATTATTTTGTATCTAAAAAGTATGTAGCGTATCAAAAAATAATACCTGATTTTGATAGTGTTTTTGCTCTTTCCAGAAGTGAATACAACGAAATAAAAAAAATAACGGCTAACTGTATTTATGTTCCGGTTTTTCACGGAAATGAAGTAAATACTTCACTTTCAGAGTATGGAAATTATGCTTTTTATCATGGCGATTTGCGATTGTCAGATAATAAAAGAGCAGCTCAGTTTTTGATAGAAGTATTTAAAGAAATTCCAGATTATAATCTGATTATTGCCTCTTCAAACGGAAAGAAACTTATTGAAAGTAAGTCTACTACTATTTCCAATGTAAAGTTTGTTGAAATTAGAGACGAAATGCATTTAGAAGAGTTGTTTGCGAATGCCCATATTAATGTAATGTTGTCATTTCAAGAATCAGGAACAAAGTTAAAAGTCATTAATTCATTATTCAGAAGCAGATTTTGTTTAATAAATAAAAATATGGTTGATGATGAACAAGTGCTTTCACTTTGCGAAATCGCTGCTATAAAGCAAGATTTTATAAATAAGATTATTGATTTAAAGGACAAGCCATACAACCAATTTGAGATAAAAAAGAAAGTATTAATGGATGTTTTGAATGATACTAACAATGCTAAATTAATCGAACAAAAAATAATCTTTGACTAATGAACAGAACAGAATTAGCAACGCTGATTTTTGACCGACTTGTTTC
>JAYURX010000091.1:0-2174 GCA_043755965.1 Flavobacterium sp.
AAATCAAGTGTGCTGTCCGAAAGTGATAAAACTCCGGCGGTGTAATAATCCTTGACCAACATCCAAATAGCAATGCTCCAAATGATAACAAAACTAACGCTTAAAATGATATTCGCGACAGCATAGGTTTTGAACGTTTGCCTAAACATCTTCAGCATTAACCATGTAATTATAGCTAAAGGCAAAACAGTCATCAGTGAATTGACAATTAAGTAAATTATACTCCCATTTCCTTCTAGAACCCTATCGGTATAATCATTAGCAAAAATGGTTAAACTGTTTGGTGATTGCTCAAATATGGCCCAAAAGAAAATGGCCAGAAAAGCAAAAAAGGTTACTGCCATTAATTTTTCACGAGTAATTTTGGAATATTGTGTTAAACGATAAATCAATAAAATAATGAATAACACTAAAGCGGTCAAAATAGCGGTTGCGTTTCCGTTACTTCCCAGAAAGCTGAATACATCAATTTTTCCACCTGATATTTTGGATACTGGTGCATTTATTATCCAAAGTAGCCCCAGAATAACCGAAACGGCAATAACTACTAACTGCCAGCTTGTAAATGGATTTCTCTTGTCGTTATCCAGGGTTTCCTTTTTGGCTTTGCTTTCTTTATTAGGTTTTAACCCAATATCCCCAAAAATGCTTTGAGACAACCAAAATTGAATCATTCCAAAAAACATAAATATTCCAGCCAAACCAAAACCATAACCCCAGCCTACTTTTTCGCCTAAATAGCCACAAAGTAAAATCCCGAAAAAGGCTCCTGCATTAACGCCCATATAGAACAAAGTATACGCTCCGTCTTTTTTCTCCGGTCTGTCTTTATACATTTCGGAGATTATAGATACCATATTTGGTTTGAAAAATCCATTGCCAAAAACCAATAAGACCAATCCTAAATAAATTGAAAATTGAGTTTCAACTGCCATGGCGGCATGACCCAAAGTCATTAAAAAAGCACCAATCATAACGGCCCATCGGAAACCAATAACTTTATCGGCAAAATAGCCGCCAAGCATGGTTGACAAATAGACCAAACCTACATAAGATCCAAATAAGGCTGAAGCATTTTCCCTTGTCCAGGCCCAACCGCCATCAATAAATGATGATGTTAAAAAAAGTATTAGCAAGGAACGCATTCCGTAGAATGAAAACCTTTCCCACATTTCGGTAAAGAACAAAACAAATAAACCTGAAGGATGCCCTAAAACGGTACTTTTAAAAAACTGATCTGTTGAATTTTGGCTCATAATTTTGTTATTTTATTCCTTGCATTAATTTTTTTACCCAAGGCGAAATCAGTATTAAAACTAATCCCGCAATAAGTGCATAGATTGCTAATTGTTTATATCCATCGGCATAAACCGTAAGCTTTTCCAGATTGGTTGCGTGTTCGGAAGCCTCAGCAATATTGGCACCTAATAATCCTGCGAAATATTGTCCGTAGGCACTAGCCAAAAACCACATTCCCATGATTACTGCTTGCAGTTTTTGAGGAGATAATTTGGTCATCGCTGACATTCCTATTGGCGACAAGCACAGTTCACCAAAAGTGATGACAAACCAACCAAATGTGAATAAGTTTAACGATGTTTTTCCGTCAGGCGATGCGAAGAATTTTGTGTAATAGAATATCCAAAAACCACCCGCAAGGAATAAAAATCCTAATCCAAACTTGACTACTGTGTTAGGTTCTATTTTTCGTTTTGCCATCCAAATCCATAAAACGCCAAGCAAAGCTGCAAAAATAATTACGAATAAAGCACCAGAAGAATTATTTACGCCATTTGGATCAAGCTCCACTCCAAGTAATTCGTTATTTAAATTATTGGCTGCAAATAAGCTTAATGAGCCACCACTTTGCTCATAGAATGCCCAAAAGAAAATAGAAAAAATGATGAATACTAATGCCGCTAAAAGTTTTTTATTTTCGACAACGGAAAAATTTCTCATTTCATAAAACAAATAAATAATGGAAGCTGGACCAATTATCATCATGAAATAATCGGTGTAAACTGTATTGGCAACCATTAAAATAATAATTGGAATTAATGCTAAAGAGCCAATGTAAGTTATAACTTCATACACTTTTCTTTTAGATTTTTCCAGATTTACTAAAGGTGACAATCCAATTTCGCCTAAACTTTTTTGTGTTTGTGTAAACGTTA
>JAYURX010000092.1:0-2170 GCA_043755965.1 Flavobacterium sp.
TGGATTCAATTTAATTGCATTTATTTGTAAAAGCAATTCGGCTGTTTTTTCGGCTGTATCTTTATTAAAAATCATAGTACAAATGTATAAAGTTTTTGTCAACGACAAACCTCTTTTTTTAACCAACGAAATCGCCAAAGAGACCGATTTTCAGTTGTTTTTACTGGAAAGTATTGATATTGAGCAACTCATCATCAAAATGTTCCAAAACAAAATCCAGAAAGCTTCTTTGTATTACCCTGATGAGAAAGCCATTCTTAAAAAACTAAAGGAAAAAATTTCCGTTTGCAAAGCCGGTGGCGGTTTGGTTTTTAACAAAAAAGGCGATGTTTTATTCATATTCAGAAACGGAAAATGGGATTTACCCAAAGGCGGTATCGAAAGAGGTGAAGAAATTGAAGATACGGCAATGCGTGAAGTAGAGGAAGAAACAGGCGTTGATAAATTAGTAATTACCAGAAAACTGCAAAAAACCTATCACATTTTTAAACGCAACGGAAAGTATAAACTGAAAGTTACGCATTGGTTTGAAATGCAAACTACTTTTGACGGAATACCCTTTCCGCAAGCCAATGAAGGGATTGAAAAGGCGGTTTGGCTCAACCCGGAGCAAATAAAAGAAGCCCTGAAGAATTCGTATGAAAATATAAAGTTATTGTTTGAAGAGGAGAAGCTATTGAAATAGTGTTCAGTCAACAGTTGTGAGTGTCCAGTTTTCTACATTTTACTGACCACTAAATACTGAACACTGACCACTTATTAGCTATCTTTGCCAAATGATAAATCCGCACCATTCCAACAATATACTTCTGAATTTAGGCATTGAAAGCTTAAATGAAATGCAGCTTTCTGCCCAGGAAACCATCTTAACCGATAACAATGTTTTACTGCTTTCGCCAACAGGTTCGGGGAAAACAGTGGCATTTTTATTACCCATATTTGAATTGTTGGACGACTACCAAGCCGGAGTGCAATGCCTGATTTTAGTTCCCTCAAGGGAATTGGGATTACAGATTGAACAGGTCTGGAAAAAAATGGGCACGATGTATAAAGTGAACGTTTGTTATGGCGGGCATTCCATTGAAACTGAAATCAAGAACTTGTCCAATCCACCGGCTGTTTTAATTGGAACTCCGGGACGAATTGCCGATCATATTGACCGCGGAACTTTTAAGGTTGACCGTATTCAGACCTTGGTTTTGGATGAATTTGACAAATCACTGCAGTTGGGTTTTCATGAACAGATGTCTTTTATCATTGGTAAATTATCCAAATTAAATAAACGCATCTTGGTTTCGGCAACCTCCGGAATTGAAATTCCTAAGTACACCAAAGTTTTTCATCCCACCGTTTTGGATTTCATTCCATCCGAGGAGGAGAAAGAAAATCTTTCGATTCAACTGGTAGTATCCAAAGAGAAAGACAAGATTGGAACTTTATTCAACCTGATTTGTTCGTTGAAATCGCAATCGGCTTTAATTTTTTGCAACCACCGCGATGCGGCAGAACGCATTAGCGACGCCTTAAACGAAAAAGGAATCTACGCCACGTATTATCATGGGGGAATGGATCAGGACGAACGGGAACGCGCTTTAATCCAGTTTAGAAATGGCAGTGTGCCTTATTTGGTTACAACTGATTTGGCCGCACGAGGTTTGGATATTCCCGAAATGAAGCATGTTATTCATTATCACCTGCCTTCAAAGGAAGATGAGTTCACACACAGGAATGGGAGAACCGCGAGAATGTTGGCTTCGGGAACCGCTTATATCATTACGCATGAAAGCGAAAAGAAACACGACTATATTGATTATGGTATGCCGGTTTTAAACGTGGATAAAGCAACCACTTTGCCAAAACCACCCGAATTCCAAACAATATATATCAGCGGCGGCAAGAAAAACAAACTAAACAAGATCGATATCGTAGGTTTCTTTTCCCAAAAAGGAAAACTCGATAAAGGGGATTTGGGACTGATTGAAGTAAAGGATTTTATCTCGTTTGCTGCTGTGAAATACAATAAGGTTAAGGACTTGCTGTCGAACATTTGCGACGAGAAGATGAAAGGGAAGAAGTTTAAGATTGAGGTGGCGAGAAAAGTGATTAAGAAGGAAGAGGACTCTAAGGCTGACAAATACTAAAGTAAATAATAAAATTAAACCGCAAATTC
>JAYURX010000093.1:0-2161 GCA_043755965.1 Flavobacterium sp.
GTTTGCATAAAATGATTTTTGGTAAAAATAGTTCTAAAAAAAGAAATAGTATTAAATTTAAACAAATTTAGAATTCGTGAGAAAAATTAAATATAAAAAAGGACGAAAAGTACAGCCGTCACTTCTCGAATATACAGGAAAGCACAAAGAAACGACAACAGAAATGCAGTTGTTTGTTTATGACACTAACGACTTGATTGAGTATAATGAGTTTAAGGTTTCCCAATGTGAAAAGTGCTTTGATCCTTCCAGAACCAATTGGCTTAACGTTCATGGTTTGAATGATATCCAAATCATCAAATCGATAGGGGATTATCTCCATGTCGATAATTTCATGCTGGGTGACATTTTGAATACCACCAAACGCACTAAGTTAGATGAATATCACGATGTTTTGTTTTTTAACATCAAGTCATTATTACCAATTGAAAATAGTGATAACATCAATGTAGAACAGTTAAGTTTTCTTTTAAAGAACGGGATTTTGGTTTCTTTTCAGGAAAAAAGAAGTGATTATTTTACGCATCTTAGAGAACGCATCAGAACGCATTCCGGAATTGTAAGAGACAAAAAAGCCGATTATTTATTGTATTTATTACTTGACGCTGTGATGGAAAACTTCTATATAACCATTGAGAGTGAAGAAGATAGAGTAGAGGATTTGATTAATTTGTCAAAGATTAGTACTAATCCTGAAATTCTGGAACAAATAGAGAAGCACAGGGACAATTACAATTTCTTAAAGCGTTCCATCATTCCGCTGCGTGATTCTTTGTATTCAATAAAAAGCATGAAAGACGATAATGTCTTCAATGCGATTGAGCACGATAATTATAGCTTTTTTGAACGTTTGCATCAAAAGTGTTTAGAACTTTTAGAGCAGATAGAATACGACATGACCACGCTTGACAGTGCTTCTAACTTTTATTTTTCGACCCAAAGTCAAAAGATGAATGAAGTGATGAAAACCCTGACGGTAGTTTCAGTTTTCTTTATGCCACTGACTTTTATTGTGGGTGTTTACGGAATGAACTTTGACAATATGCCCGAACTGCACTGGAAGTATGGCTATTTTATGATAATCGGATTAATGTTTTTACTGCTCTTGGGAATGATTTATTATTTCAAAAGAAAGAAATGGTATTGATGATTTGGGAATTAGAATTTAGGAAATAGGATTTTTCAATGTAGTTTTTAAATAAATCAAACCTATAATTCCTGCGACCAGTGATGAAATTAAAATCATGATTTTGGAATTATCTATATGTTCAGCATCTGAAAAGGCGAGAAGTGTAATAAAGATTGACATCGTAAAACCAATTCCGCCTAAAAATCCGACTCCGATTATGGCTTTCCAATTGATATCTTCCGGAAGGGAACAAATCTTTAACTTCACTGCTAAATAGCTGAAAAGTGCAATTCCAATTGGTTTTCCAATAATTAATCCCAAAGCAATCCCCAGTGTGTAATTATGAGACAAAGCAACATGCCAATCGGAATTTATTATAATTGCGGTGTTAGCCAATGCAAAAATCGGAAGAATAATAAAGGCTACGGGTTTGTGTAAAAAGTCTTGTAAAATTATGGATGGGGATTTTTCGCTTCCACTACCAAATGGAATAGCAAATGCCAATAAAACTCCGGTAATTGTGGCATGAACTCCGGAATTAAGCATAAAATACCACATAAAAGCACCACCAATTAAATAGGGAATAAGGTTGTGGACTTTCAATCTGTTTAAAACTAACAAACTTCCAAAAATGGATAAAGCAATTATAAGATTCATCCAATTTAAATCGCCGGTATAGAAAATAGCAATTATTATAATTGCACCCAAATCATCTATTACGGCTAAAGCGGTTAAGAATATTTTTAGTGAAGTTGGTACTTTATTCCCTAAAAGTGATAATATTCCCAATGCAAAAGCAATGTCAGTTGCCATTGGAATTCCCGCACCAGATTGGGTTTGGGTTCCAAAATTTAAAAGTAAAAACAAACCGGCAGGAACTACCATTCCGCCAAGTGCTCCTGAAATTGGCAGCAATGCATTTTTGATATCGGAAAGTTCCCCGTCATAAATTTCGCGTTCTAATTCCAAACCAATTAACAAAAAGAAAATGGTCATCAATCCGTCATTTATCCAATGCTCAAGCGAATGATT
>JAYURX010000094.1:0-2159 GCA_043755965.1 Flavobacterium sp.
AGTTTCCAATGTAATTGAGGACGAAATCGACCTGGAAACGGAAACAACAGAGCATAAAATAAAGAGATCATTTTTTGACCGTTATGTTGAAAAGATCAAAGACTTTTTAGATAACGCAGAGTAAAGAATAGAATACAAAATAAAATAAAACCAAGAAGTATGATAAGCAACTCAGAATTTGGAAACATCTCATTTGATTTACCAAAAAATCAATCAAATGTGATTAAAGTAATCGGAGTTGGTGGCGGTGGAAGTAACGCTATCAATCACATGTTCAAGCAGGGAATCAAAGGCGTTGATTTCATCGTTTGCAACACCGACTCACAAGCACTTCAAAACAGCCCGGTGCCAAACAAAATTCAGTTGGGTGTAAACCTTACCGAAGGTCTTGGCGCAGGAGCAAATCCTGATGTTGGTCAGCAATCAGCATTAGAAAGCATTGGCGACATCGAAAAGATGCTGGATACCAATACAAAAATGGTTTTCATCACAGCAGGAATGGGTGGCGGAACCGGAACCGGAGCTGCTCCCGTAATTGCTCAGTTGGCAAAAGAAAGAGACATTCTGACTGTTGGAATCGTGACTATCCCGTTCCAATTTGAAGGGAAAGTTCGTTCTGAGCAAGCTTTATTAGGTGTAGAAAAATTAAGAAAACAGGTAGATTCTTTGATTGTTATCAATAACAATAAATTGAGAGAAGTATACGGAAATCTTGGTTTCAAAGCAGGATTTTCAAAAGCCGACGAAGTGTTAGCTACGGCTTCCCGTGGAATTGCGGAAGTAATTACGCACCACTACACTCAAAATATCGACTTAAAAGACGCTAAAACAGTGTTGGAAAATAGCGGAAGAGCCATTATGGGTTCTGCTTCTGCCAGTGGAGAAAACAGAGCAAAAGAAGCTATAATTTCTGCTTTAGATTCTCCATTGTTAAATGACAATAAAATTTCAGGCGCCAAAAACGTATTGTTGCTTATCGTTTCGGGGAATAATGAAATTACTATTGATGAAATCGGAGAAATCAATGACCATATTCAATCTGAAGCAGGGCATAACGCTAACATTATTATGGGTGTTGGTGAAGATGACGCTTTAGGTGATTCTATCGCGGTGACTATTATTGCTACAGGTTTTAATGAAGACCAACAAAACGGAATTTTAAATATAGAAGCAAAAAAAATAATTCATTCGTTAGATGGGGAACACAAATTAGAGCGTGATCTAACACAAAAGAAAGTTGACGTTCTCCAGGCTATTGATACTCCGGTAACAGAAGCGAAAGAAGAAAAAATTGTTTTCGAATTAATCGAAGACGAGATTGAGACGCCTGCAGCTGTTGCTTCTATTGATGAAAACGAATTGATTGCCATGAATCATTTCATTAGAAATCTTGACGTGACTTTTGAAATCATTTCACCAATAAATGACATCGATTTCAAAGTAACGACTCCGGAAGTTAAAGAAATGAAAGTTATTAGCCCGGAAACTATTGAAAAAGACAAAGAGCAAATCACTTTTACTTTTGATATGCCAGCCATGCCAACATTTGAAAGAGTGGAAGAGGTTAACCCAATAGAAGCTGTTGAAGAAAGCAGAATCGTTTTTGATTTGTCAGAATCAGCAGTAAACGAAATCATGGTTAACGAGCCGGTAGAGTTTGTGCCGGTAACGGAACTTAACGAAGGAGGAATCATCAAATATTCTTTGGAAGAATACATGGAGTTAGAAAATGACCTGTTGAATTCTAAACCTGCGGCGGCTGCCCCAATTGTGGAAGAACCAATTGCAGAAGAATTGAACATTACAATGAAGGTTGAAACTACTGAAAAACCAAATGCCATTGTAAGTCATTTTGAAGACATTTCACCAGTTGAAATGACTATCGAGGAAACTTTGAAACACAGAGCTGACGATAGAAGGAAAAAATTAAAAGAGTTCAATTATAAATTCCATAACAACCCTTCAAAAATTGAAGAAATGGAAAAAGAACCGGCATATAAGCGCAATGGAGTAGATCTGTCAAATATTGCTCAAGCTGATACAAACTCAAGAATGTCAATAGGAACTGATAGCAACGATGATACACAGTTGCGTTCAAACAACTCATTCTTGCACGATAATGTAGACTAGTCTACAGATAACCCTTGAATCTTTAACCC
>JAYURX010000095.1:0-12127 GCA_043755965.1 Flavobacterium sp.
GAGATACATCATATTTTTTTAATTTGCCATTCCTGTCAATCGGTTTCATAAACAAAATCAATGCCTTTGCATCCCAAAATAAAGCCAAGTGTTTCATCCAGCTTGATCCGATTGGGCAATTAATAAGAGACGGAAACTGGTTCGATAACTTAGACAAAGACTTCGAAAAGCTAAATAAAATAGCAGATAAAAGATCCCCTCCTAGTTTAGGAGGGGTGGCTCCGATGGCAATCGGAGACGGGGTGGTACCTTTTATTACTATTCAATCGGGCATTTACCAAAACGCCGGCGCCAATATGGTGCAGCAACTCGCTTATACCTTGGCTCATGTCAATGAATATTTCAACCGAATCAAAAGCATCAGCCAACCGATAACTATAGAAGTGGCTGTTGGCACCAACTACTTTTTTGAGATTGCCAAACTAAGAGCGTTACGTTTACTGTTCAACACATTAGCAGCCGAATACAACCACAATTTAGATTGCCATATCATTGTTACCCCAACCAAGCGCAACAAAACACTATACGATTACAATGTCAATATGCTGCGGACGACGACCGAATGTATGTCGGCTATTTTGGGCGGAGCCGATAGTATTGCTAATCTGCCCTATGACGCTTTGTACCACAAGGACAACGAATTTGGTGACCGTATTGCCCGTAACCAATTATTGGTTTTAAAACACGAAAGCTATTTTGACAAAGTCAGTAATCCTGCTGATGGCGCCTATTATATCGAAACCCTGACGGAACAATTAGCCGAAAAAGGGTTGCTATTGTTCAAAGAAATTGAAGAAAAAGGCGGTTTCATTACCCAACTTATGGAAGGAAATATCCAAAAGAAAATCAGCGAAAACGCTGCCAAGGAACAGGAACTGTTTGATAGCGGAAAAGAAATCTTGTTGGGCACCAACAAATATCCAAACAAGAGCGACAAAATGAAACACGATTTGGAATTATATCCTTTCCTAAAACAAAAACCACGCAAAACGCTAATCACACCAATTATTGAAAAGCGATTGGCTGAGAAAATAGAACAGGAACGATTAGGAAAAGAATAATTTTTGTAAATTCACAAAAAAGAAAAAGATGGAAGCAATTAGACAATTTGTAAAAGTTAAAAATCATCAGATAAACATAACTTTACCTGAAGATTTTACAGCAGATGAAGTAGAAGTAATAATCTTGGCCAAAAATGAAAATGACTTTCAACTTTCAGAAAATCAAATAAAACTTTTAGATGATAGAGCAAATGAACCTGAATCAGAATACATAAAATCATCTGAATCTTTAAATAGAATTAAAGAAAAATATGGATTTTAAAATTATTGTTTCTAAAAAAGCACAAGATGAAATTGAAAACGCAAGTGATTATTATGCTGAAATAAATATAAATCTTGCTTTCAAATTCTTTTCTGAACTAACAGAAACATATAATAAGCTTGAACTCAATCCAAATTATCAAATTAAACATAAAAATTATAGAGCAATTCCTTTAAAAATATTCCCATTTTTATTGTTCTATATAGTTGATGAAGATAATAAAACAGTAAAGATTCTTTCTTGTTTTCACACATCAAAAAATTCAAAAAAATATCCTAAATAGTTTTTTAAACTATGAGAAAAAATATTCAACATATTAAACTCGGAACTCGGAACCCGAAACTCGGAACCCGCAACCCGGAACCATTCCTAACCGCCGAAGGCATCGAGCTAAAACCTTCCTATTCTGAGGCGGACATAGAAGACCTCGAACACCTCGGTTTCGGAGCAGGCTTTGCCCCTAACCTTCGTGGACCATATGGAACAATGTACGTACGTCGTCCCTGGACAATCCGTCAGTATGCGGGTTTTTCTACAGCTGAGGAAAGTAATGCATTTTATCGCCGGAATCTGGCTGCAGGCCAAAAAGGATTATCGGTTGCTTTTGATTTAGCGACACATCGGGGCTATGATTCCGACCATGAAAGAGTTGTTGGCGATGTTGGAAAAGCTGGAGTGGCGATTGATTCTGTAGAAGATATGAAAGTCTTATTCGACCAGATTCCGCTGGATGAAATGTCGGTTTCTATGACCATGAACGGCGCCGTTTTGCCTATCATGGCTTTCTATATCGTCGCTGCTGAAGAACAGGGTGTGGCTGCCGATAAACTTTCGGGAACTATACAAAACGACATCCTCAAGGAGTTTATGGTGCGTAATACCTATATCTATCCGCCAACGCCTTCGATGAAGATTATTGCCGATATATTTGAATATACCAGCAAGAAAATGCCGAAGTTCAACTCGATTTCTATTTCGGGTTACCACATGCAGGAAGCGGGCGCTACTGCCGATATCGAGTTAGCCTACACGTTGGCTGACGGATTAGAATACATCAGAACAGGCTTGGCAACCGGAATGAAAATCGATGAGTTCGCTCCACGTCTATCCTTCTTTTGGGCCATCGGTATGAACCATTTTATGGAAATCGCCAAAATGCGTGCAGCAAGAATGTTATGGGCAAAACTGCTCAAACAGTTCAACCCGAAAGACGAAAAATCACTGGTGTTGCGTACGCACTGCCAAACCTCGGGCTGGAGTTTAACCGAACAAGACCCATTTAACAATGTGGCACGTACGGCAATCGAAGCGGCAGCAGCGGCCTTTGGCGGAACGCAGTCCTTACATACCAATGCCTTAGACGAAGCGATTGCGTTGCCAACAGATTTCTCGGCACGTATTGCGCGTAACACACAAATATTCCTGCAGGAAGAAACCAAGATTACCAAAACCGTCGACCCATGGGCAGGCAGCTATTATGTGGAAAAGCTAACCGCCGAAATCACAGAAAAGGCCTGGGCACTGATTGAAGAAGTAGAATCCTTAGGCGGCATGACCAAAGCTATCGAAGCCGGAATTCCGAAACTACGGATTGAAGAAGCGGCGGCGCGCAAACAGGCGCGTATCGACAGTGGTCAGGATATTATTGTGGGAGTCAACAAATACCGTTTAGATAAGGAAGACCCATTGCACATACTCGATGTGGATAACCAGATGGTTCGAAGACGACAAATCGAGCAATTAGAGAATATCAAAGCAACCCGCGATACCGAAAAGGTAAAAGCCTGCCTGGCAAAATTAACTTTGGCCGCCAAGGCCTGCATTGCCCCTGATTTTAATCAGGGGAAAAATGATGAAAATAATTTGTTATCTTTAGCCGTAGAAGCAGCCCGAAACAGAGCGACATTAGGAGAAATCAGTGACGCATTAGAAACGGTATTCGGCAGGTATAAAGCACAAATCAGATCATTCAGCGGCGTGTACAGCAAGGAAATAAAGAACGACGAAAGCTTTGAAAAAGCAAAACAACTGGCCGACGCTTTCGCTAAGAAAGAAGGCCGTCGCCCGCGTATTATGATTGCCAAAATGGGACAGGACGGACACGACCGTGGAGCCAAGGTAGTCGCTACAGGCTATGCCGATGTTGGCTTTGATGTAGATATCGGACCTTTATTCCAAACCCCTCAGGAAGCTGCAAAGCAAGCGGTCGAAAATGATGTGCACATCCTTGGCGTTTCCTCTCTCGCTGCCGGACATAAAACTCTAGTACCACAAGTCATAGAAGAATTAAAAAACTATGGCCGCGAAGACATAATGGTCATCGTTGGTGGCGTTATCCCTGCTCAGGACTACCAATTTCTATTTGATGCCGGAGCGGTTGCGGTATTTGGACCGGGAACCCGGATTAGCGATGCCGCGATTAGTATACTTGAAGTGTTGTTGGAGGATTGAGAATAAAAATCCCTACCTTTATTCTTCCAAAATAAGCCAAATGAAAAAAAACATTCTTGCCTTAGCTTTTATCATCGCTTTCAACACACTGAATGCGCAATGTATCGGAGATATGTCTGCCGGCGACTGGGCAAATTTTGTAATAAGATCAGATGGTAGGATTTATGGATGGGGACAAAGAAATCTTGGCCCATTCGTTGGGTGTTCATTTCCTTTAAATATTGGTAATGATACCGATTGGCAAAAAATTTCGGCAGGTGGTGAGTTTTTTGTAGCCCAAAAAACAAATGGCACCTTGTGGCAATGCTCAATCCATGCACTGGCAGATTATCATTTTTCAACTTATTTAAATCAAATTGGCACTGATACCGACTGGCAGACATTTAGTGTTAGCAGCAAACATACTTCAGCCATAAAAACTAATGGAACGCTATGGTCATGGGGTGATAACTTTTATTTTCAATTGGGAGACGGAACAAATAGTACCCGAAATACTCCTGTACAGATTGGCACAGATACCAACTGGCAAAAGATATTCACAGGGCCGAATCATTGTCTTGCCATAAAAACAGATGGCTCCTTATATGCCTGGGGACAAGGTGACTACGGCCAAATAGGCAACTCTTATTTACTTGATAGGACCACACCCATCTTAGTAGGAACAGATTCGGATTGGGTTACGGCCGCTGCAGGTAGTGACCGAAGTTATGCTATCAAAACCAACGGTACGCTTTGGGGCTGGGGCAGGAATACCAGTTGGCAACTTGGAACAGGCACTAACTACGATTACAATATTCCAGTACAAATTGGAACCGATACCCATTGGAAAGAAGTTTTGTCCTATGGAAATATTTACGGCAGCACTTATGAGGTAGGTTATACATTGGCACTAAAAACGGACGGAACAATGTGGGCCTGGGGACAAAATAACAATGCAGGAACCTTATTACCGACATCAAGTGGAAACCTTCATACACCTACTCAGGTTGGTACAGCCAATGACTGGCAAAAAATCGAGATTGGTGTAAAACACATACTGGCAATGAAAACAGATGGTACCGTTTGGGTTTGGGGAGAAAATTGGGCAGCTCAATTTGGTTTATCAACTGGCGGGTCACAAACATTTACACCTCAGTTAGTCAATTGTGCTGCTTGGCTGAGCAATGATGATTTCACTGAGGAAAACAGGCATCTTTATATTCATCCTAATCCTGCCAAAGAAGCCATTACCATAGAGGGTTTACAATTTGAAAGCGATTATAAAATCTATAATTCTTTAGGACAAACTATTCAGAGTGGCACAGTAAGCCCCGATGCAAAAATTAACATTAGCGGTTTTTCCAAAGGTTTGTATTATATAAACATTGGCAACAGAACCCTAAAATTGACAAAGGATTAAAAACGGCCATATGGCGATTTTATGAAAATCCAATCCTTCCCTTCTATCTCCGACTCCAATGCTAAAATTCTGATACTGGGCACCATGCCGGGAGCGCAGTCATTAGCTTTAAATGAATATTATGGCAATCGTCGGAATCATTTTTGGCAGCTGTTGTTTACCCTCTGTAACGAACCCTACTCTACCGATTATCAAACAAAGAAAAACCTCTTACTGAAAAATCATATTGCATTATGGGATGTGTTGCAGGCTTGTGAACGCGAAGGCAGTTTGGATAGTGCCATACTAAAAGAAGTCCCTAATGACTTTAAGAACTTTCTAAAAGCCCATCCGCAGATTACGCACATCTTTTTTAATGGACAGCAAGCCGCCAAGTTTTTTAAAAAGTACGTTGCCATTGACAGCCGCTATACCTTAGTAACCTTACCTTCTACCAGCCCTGCCAATGCCGGAATTTCGTATGAACGAAAATTGGAGGCATGGCGACAGATAGTGCAAATTTAATTCTTTACCACTCTAACTTGTCATTTCGTCTCGTCTTTTGAGACGAGAGAGAAATCACATAACACATAAACAAGCACTCGCTTTTTAGTGGGTGTTTATTTTTTTAAAATGTACACTTTAACTATAACTAAATATGAATTAAAGCGATTAAGTTTGCAAATTGAAAACTTTTAATTACATTTGACCAATGAAAATTCTCGTAAGGAAAACGATTTTATTCTACATCAAAAAATACCCACTTGCCGAAACGCAACTATTGATTTGGTATAATGAATTTTCTAAACTTGAGTTTCAAAATTTTAATCAGCTTAAAAAAATATACGGAAACGCAAGTATAGTAAATAATTACAGAGTCGTTTTTAACATTAAAGGAAATGATTTTAGATTAGTAATTTCGATAAACTTTATGCAGGCAGCCTGTTATGTAATTTGGTTTGGAACCCATAAGGAATATGACAAAATTAATGTTGAAACAATTGCTTTCGATACCACAATCTTAACCGATAAAAAAATATAACCATGAACTGGAAAGTATTAAAAACTGAAGAAGATTACAACAAAGCTTCAATACGAATGATGGAACTATTCCATTCACAACCTAACACTCCTGAAAATGATGAGTTAGATTTACTAATCGTTTTAATTAAGGATTATGATGAAAAACACTATCAGCTTCCTGAACTCGATGCTTTGGAAATGATAAAATATAAAATGAAGGAAAGGGGAATGAAAGCAAAAGACCTCGAGCCCATAATTGGAAGCAAAGGTCACATTTCAGCAATCCTATCCGGAAAAAGAGAAATCACGCTAAAAATGGCACAAAAGCTAAAAAACTATTTTGGCATTCCTGCCGATGTATTTCTTCACAGCGCTTGATTAACTCCACTTGTCTTTCCCGCATTTGATATTAAGAGGAGGACTGCCAGTGGCAGTCAGGTATTTAATTCCAACTTGTCATACCTCAATCTTGTCATTCTGACGATGGAAGACACGAGCGTTAGCGACTGGCAAAGCAATCCAATAAGCACTCACTTTTCAGTGAGTGTTTTTTTGTCACCATTGATACTTTATCTATCTATCCATACAACCCGCTTCTTTGCTCTCTTTTTAATTAGCAATATTTGTTGCCAATACGGTGGAGGAAATGTTGAAGCCGCGTCGAGAAAATGTCGAGGCTGCGTCGACAAAATGTTGAAGCCGCCTCGACAAAATGTTGAAGCCTTATCAACAAAAACTTGAGGCTGCTTCGAGAGACGCTGGATCTGTTGTAGTCTTAGGAGCGGGTACCAAGGTAAGCGATGCCGCGAGAGTATTCTTGAAGTATTATTAAAAAACTAAGTAAAAACATTCCCCACAATCTTGTCATGCTGACAAAGGAAGCATCTCCATCATCTTTTGTAACAATAAGCACTCACTTTTAGTGTGTGTTTATTTGTTTAACCCACGGACATTTTAGCCGAAGCTTTCCAAAGATAATTTGGAATTGGCTCACTAAGCTCCCATTTTACACTCATAGGTTTTGAACCTTCTGTATCCTTAAAAGTCCCCTCTCCTATAAAAACATAACCTAGCGTATTTCCATTTTCATCATTTGCTTTTTCTCGCACAAACAGTAATACCTTTTTATTATTCGTTTCATGGTTTATATAGGACAAGCCCTTAACAGTTTCAGGTCCATAGGCATTGTGTGACTGCCAATGGAATATGGTTTCGCTTATGGCATAATCATCATACATGGTAGTCGGTGAAAAATTCTCTTCTGATTTAATTAGATTAATAAAGAGTATTTCTGTATTTAAATCTTTATTCTCAGCAGCTCCTTCTCTATTAGATGATTTCTTTTCAAATGAACTTAACCTAAAAGCAGCTAATATTTGATCTCTCGTATAACGAGCGTGCAACTTTAAAGGTTGATTGTAAGGTAATTGAATTTCAATTTCTTTGAAATCTACTTTATCAATTAAAAGTTCTAAAATTTCTATAATCTCTTTTACAAGTGTTTTATTTTTTCCGATTTCATTAATGCTCTTTTCTAAAGAATTAAACCCACCAGCATTTTGCCACACATCATAATGCAACATTAATAGCATAGTTCTTTCATTTTCATCACAATCGCTGATTTTAATATTGAAACCTTGCTTAGCCACCTTCAAAATAAAATTGAAATAACTAGTAGAATTAGTTGATAGCCATTTGTTGCTAATAGCTGAATAAATTTGTTTTTCATTGATGTTTTCAAAATCATCAATTACACCTGCCCTTTGACACAATCTATTCCAAGTTTCATTTTTAGAATATATCGTTTCTATAGAGATGTGATTTAACTCAATGAAATTCATTAAAGATAGTGGCAATGAAGTTTGATGTTGAAAATTTCTAATCTTTATAAGTAATTGATTTATGTTTAATGAGGTTGCCTTCCTTATATTCTCAAGGATAGTCTCTTTTGCTTTTTTCTCTAAAACAATTGAACAACCTAGAGGCAAATGCGGAAAATCATCTTCAATCTCTTTTCGAACTGAAGTAGTTGTTTTACCGATTAAAGCTCTGAACTTACTTTCAAAATCATACTCAGGTCTCGAATTACCAACAAAATCTAATACAGTTAAACAATCTTTGCCTTCTGCCAAACGTAATCCTCTGCCTAATTGTTGCAGAAAAACCGTTAAACTTTCTGTTGGACGTAAAAACAAAACAGTATCAATTTCAGGAATATCAACACCTTCATTAAAAATATCTACAACAAAAAGATAATTAAATTCTTTTTTCTTGAATTGCTCTCTTATTCTATCTCGCTCACTTGTGTTTTTAGCTGTTAAACACGATGCTTTTAAACCCGCTAAATTGAATTTTTCAGCCATATAAATAGCGTGCTCAATTGTTACACAAAAACCAATAGTTCTAACATCGTTTACATCATTTGTATATTTATAAAGATTGCTAATTATTTCTCCAACGCGGACATCATTTTTAGTGTACAAACTTGTCAATTCACTTACAACATACTTTCCTTTTTCCCATTTCACATTAGTCAAATCAATACTATCAGTAATTCCGAAGTACTGAAAAGGGCAAAGTAGCTTTTGATTTAATGCTTCGGGTAATCTAATCTCAGCTGCTATTCGATTGCAAAAATCTTCTAAAATATCCGCACCGTCCATTCTTTCTGGTGTTGCTGTTAATCCTAAAAGAACTTTGGGTTTAAAATAATTTATTATTGGACGATAAGTGCTAGCAGATATATGATGCACTTCATCTACAATTATATAATCATAATATTCTGGAGTAAGATGAATATCCTTAAGTCTATTATTAAGTGTTTGAACAGACGCAAAAACATATTCCTTACTATGTGGTTCAATACCATCAACCCACAACTCACCAAAATTGTTATCTTTTAAAACGCCTTGAAAAGTTGCTCTTGCTTGTTGCAATATTTCTTTCCTATGTGCAACAAAAAGTAGCTTCGATGATGAATTGTTAGTTCTGAAGGTTTTATAATCAAACGCGGAAATAACTGTTTTGCCAGTTCCTGTAGCTGCAACTAATAGGTTTCTAAACCTATGATGAATTGTTCTTTCCACTTCTAATTTTTCAAGTATTTCATTTTGATAGGGAAATGGTTTGATATCAAAATTAGCAGTAGTAAATGTGTATTCTTTTGAAAACTTACCTTGCTTTAGAGCATCAATTAATTTCGCGGAATGGATATTTGTATCATATAATTCAAATTCTGAATTTTGCCAATATGCTTCAAATGTTTTCTTAAACTTGTCGATAATATGACCAACTTCTTTTGTAGTAACTTTTAAATTCCATTCCAGTCCATCGGTCAATGCAGAACGAGAAAAATTAGAAGACCCTATATATCCTGTATGAAATCCTGTTTTTCTTTGGAACAAATAGGCTTTAGCATGTAATCTTTCGTTTCCTGTATTATAGGAAACTTTAACTTCAGTATTTTTTAATGAAGCTAAAAACTCTATTGCTTTAGCATCAGTTGCACCAATATATGTAGTTGTAATAACTCTTAACTTTCCACCTTTATCTGTAAATTCTCTAAGCTCACTTTCTAGAATTCGAATTCCTTTCCATTTAATAAATGAAACCAATAAATCGATTTCATCAGAAGATAAAATTTCTTTTCTTAACTCACTTTCAAGCGTAATTCCTGAATTTCCTCCAGTAAAAAGTTCGCTATGAATTAATCTTGTATAAGGAGTAATCTCTTTTAAGTGTAAATCTAAATCTGTAAAATGAGTATCAATTTTTGTAAAGACAGCCTTTAAAATGTTTCCTTCTATTTCAATTAAATCGTTATTAAACTCTTCATTTTTTAATTCGTCTTTTAGAAACAATATTATCTTATTTGCAATTTCAATTTGCTTCTCAATAACTTCTTCTCCTTTGATGAAAGACAACGCATACTTGATTGTTTTACCAATATGTTGAGATAATATTTGAGCTGCTTCTGTTTTATCAATTGGTACTTTTCTATATTCAAAACTTTCCTTACTGAGCTCACTAATTTTAAAGTTAATTAGCTTGGTAACTAACTCTTCATACAATCCTTGGTTCATAATTCAAGTTTTAAAAATTCTTCCACAATAGGAATATCCGCTTCTGCCCAATCCAAATTCAGTAATTCTGATCTGTCAAGTAATTTATAATCTTTATGCTCAGCTAATTTAATTTCACCCGAAATATGATTAGCAATAAATGGAATTAAATTAATCTCAAAGTTACCATAGTCATAAATGCTATTTGGTAACCTTTTAAGAATTTCAATTTCAATGTTTATCTCTTCTTTGATTTCTCTTTTTATACATTCTAATTCGCTTTCATCTTCTTCAAGTTTACCACCGGGAAATTCCCATTTCAAGGCTAACTTCATCTTTTCACTCCGCTGGGTAACCAAAATTTTATTGTCAATTTTTATAATTGCACACGTTACATTAATCATTTTTTGATTTTTTATAAACTTAGCAATAAATACCCACGTAACCAAAATCTACCTCAACCTCTTAAACTCCACTTCCTTTAATGATTTTTTTATTTTAGCAGAAAGTTTGTATACCACTTTGCCTAGTATGTAAATTGATTAGTTTCTGTACCAACAACTATGCAACTAGATAGTTCTATATCCTGCAATTATATAAGTACCTTTACGAATTTTATAAGGCAATGTATTTTACATTCTCTAAATTTGCAACAAGCGTTAAATAAAAATTCCTAATCCGTTTTATTATGAAATCAAAACTACCTTTTACCATCATAATTGCCGACGACGACGATGACGACAGAGAAGAAATGAATTCGGTATTCACCCGGAACAAAAACTTTGAAGTAACAAACACCTTCGATTCGGGCATCGATGCAATAAAGGAAATCATGGTTCGGAAAAATATTCCGAACGTGCTGCTTATTGACATGTACATGCCCATGCTGACCGGTACCGAAATTATTAAGAAGCTTATAGAAAGTGAGGCTGCGCCGGATATGTACAAATTCATCGTGTCCACTACGATTAATACCGCGGAACAGAACAAATACCGCAACGAGGCGAAGGTAAAATTCATCAACAAACCACATACAACCGAAGATGTCGCGAGGCTGCCGGAAATTATATTAAATCACATAGAAAACGATTTCAAAAAATAGGGCTTGGGTACAATACTAAGTTTATTTCCACTATTTCTTATCTCTTCAAACAGCATGAGTTTCCTGAGTTTCCTTAGGAATTTCGATAACGGACTCCTTTTCAAGTTCCTGTTCAATTACTTTAATCACGGCATCAAAGCCATCGCTTAAGGCAACCAAAAGATCGCCGCGTTTTATTATTGTAAAAGCATGTGCAATGGCTTCTGCTTCCAACGGAACAAACTCATAAGTAACTTTTCTTTCAGCAGAAAGAATACCTTTCACCATCAGCGCATTAATTTCCTCAACCGTCCTTCCTCTGAGGCTGTGCTCCTGTCTGATGATTATGTGGTCAAACATCGTAGCCGCAATTTTTGCCAGTTCGATAGTATCCTCGTCACGTCGGTCCCCTATTCCTGCAACAATGGCTATTTTTCTTTTCGCTTTAAAATTGCTCAGATAGTCCTTTAGCGCCAAGAGCCCGTGAGGATTGTGGGCATAATCCACCAGCACTTTATAGTTTTTGAATTCAAAAAGGTTCAGTCGCCCAGGTGTCATTTGGTATCCCGGTATAAATGTAAGCAGCGCTTCCCTGATTTGGTCGACCGAAAATCCCCAAGCAAAAGCAGCTACCGAAGCCGCTAATATATTGGCAATCATAAATTGCGCTTTTCCTCCAATAGTAAGTGGAATGTTGGTTATGTCTTCAATCCGGTACTTTTCACCTTCGTAAATTAGGGTGATATTGTTCCCTTCCACTGTGGCAACAAGCGCATCAGTATTTATAAGCTTATGAACCCGGTCATCAGT
>JAYURX010000096.1:0-2153 GCA_043755965.1 Flavobacterium sp.
CCATTCTTTATAGAACTAATGCTCAATCACGTGCCATGGAAGATGCTTTGCGAAAGCGTGATATTCCGTACCGAATTTATGGTGGATTGTCTTTCTATCAAAGAAAGGAAATCAAAGATGTTTTGTGTTATTTGCGTTTGGTTATCAACCCAAAAGACGAAGAAGCATTAATTCGTGTGATTAATTATCCGGCTCGTGGAATCGGAGACACAACTATTGAAAAACTTACGGTTGCCGCCAATCATTATAAACGTTCCATTTTTGAAGTAATGGAAAACATCGATAAAATTGATTTGAAATTAAACTCAGGAACCAAACAAAAGTTGGAAGATTTTGTGATGATGATTAAGAGTTTTCAGGTCATTAATGAACAACAGGATGCGTTTGTATTAACGGAACATGTCGCCAAAAAAACTGGATTAATTCAGGAACTCAAAAAAGACGGAACTCCGGAAGGCATTGCCCGAATTGAGAACATAGAAACTTTAATGGGCGGTATCAAAGATTTTATCGAAGGTCAAAAAGAAATAGATGGCGCACGTGGTGCTTTATCAGAATTCATGGAAGATGTCGCATTGGCAACCGATTTAGACCGTGATACAGGCGATGATGATAGAGTTGCTCTGATGACGATTCACTTAGCCAAAGGATTGGAATTTCCCTATGTCTTTGTGGTCGGAATGGAAGAAGATTTGTTCCCGAGCGCGATGAGTTTAAATACAAGAAGTGAACTCGAAGAAGAGCGAAGATTGTTCTATGTTGCCTTAACCCGTGCCGAGCATCAGGCCTATTTAACCTATGCGCAATCACGCTACCGTTGGGGAAAACTGGTCGATAGCGAACCATCCCGTTTTATTGAGGATATAAAAGATGAGTATTTGGAATATATTAATCCGATGGATTCAGGTTATCGATACAAACCAACAATAGATTTAGACATTTTTGGTGATATTGATAAATCCCGATTGCGATCGGCCAAGCCAACAGCAGGAACACCTCCAAAAAAATATGGAGACGAACCGGTTTCATCCGCGAATATCCGTAAATTGAAACCAATTGGCAATACATCAGGTAATAATACTAATTTGTTTGACAGCAAGTTAACTATTGGAAACGTAGTAATTCACGAGCGATTTGGTAAAGGTGAAGTCGTTAGTTTAGAAGGAGCTGGCGCAGATAAAAAAGCTGAAATCAAATTCGAAGTAGGAGGAATTAAAAAGCTGTTACTCAGATTTGCAAAGTTGGATGTGATTGGGTAAGAGAATAGAACAAAGAATAAAGAACATAGACTTTGTTTTAAATTAGCCTACCCCGAAAAAACCAATGTTATTTCTTCTATTCTCTATATTCTTTATTCTATATTCTAAAAAAAATGGCCGAATTCATAAAAATATACGAAGACAACCCCAGCGAAGCGGCTATCAAAAAGGTAGTTGATGTTTTAAAAAGCGGTGGTTTGGTTATTTATCCCACCGATACGGTTTACGGGTTGGGCTGTGATATTACCAATACCAAAGCTTTGGAACGCATTGCTAAAATAAAAGGCATCAAGCTGGAGAAAGCCAATTTCTCCTTCGTTTGCAGCGATTTGAGTAATTTGTCCGATTACGTTCGTCAAATTGATTCGTCAACTTTTAAAATCCTAAAAAGAACTTTGCCCGGACCTTATACCTTCATTTTACCGGGTAGTAATGATTTGCCGAAAGAATTCCGAAAAAAGAAAACCGTTGGAATCAGGATTCCCGACAACAATATTGCAATATGCATAGTGAAACGGTTGGGCAATCCAATCGTGTCAACATCTATCCACGATGATGACGAAGTATTGGAATATTCCACTGACCCGGAATTGATTTTTGAAAAATGGCAGCACTTGGTTGACTTAGTCATTGATGGTGGTTACGGTGACAATGTTGGTTCTACTATTATTGATTTATCAGGTTATGAGCCAGTAGTCATTCGTGAAGGGAAAGGCGACCCGGATATTTTTTAAGAAAGAATATAGAGCATAGAAAAAGGAGTATAGAAGTTCTCTTAAAAATAAAAAACGTCCTGATTTCTCGGGACGTTTTTGTCTATTATCTATATTCTATTTTCTTTTCTCTCCGAAACTATTTCTGTTGGTTCTTCATTTCTTTTTCAATCATTTCATA
>JAYURX010000097.1:0-4922 GCA_043755965.1 Flavobacterium sp.
TCGTTGATTCTGTTATATGCCGTTGGCAAAGCACCAAATTTTATTTTGGCCACTTCATCTCCTTCATCATTTGCATCATCAACTAATTGAATATTAGCCGTAAAAGTATTGGAACCCGTTGGAATAAAAACAGCTACACTTCCTGTGTAATCTGAAGTATTAAAACTACCGCTGGAAAGTGAAAACGTAAAATTCAGGTTACTGGTTACATTGGTTTGCGTTGTAAAGGTGATAGCAAAAGCTTGTCCTTCATTAAATTGGGTAGCCGAATTTGAAATGGTAATTCCGTTGTAAACAAAACCACTGCCATCGTTGTTGGCACCTGGTGTTGGTGCTTTTACTTCATAGGTACCATCTATTTTTCGCTGAATGGATTGTGTATCCTTGGCACCATTCATATTTTCATCAATTTGAAAAGCAACACCCAACGCTGCCATCAAAGCTGTAGCATCAGCATCACTCGTATCATAAACCAAAGCATCAATCAAGTTGGTCATAGTTGCCGGAGAAGCGTTAGGAAAATCAGATGGATTCCCTAAATAAATAGCAACTCCATCGGGACCATTTTGAAAAATATTATCGGGTAAAGCCCTGTCGGGAACAGGAGAAACCAAATTGTTTCCTATAACCACTATACCATTTATATCGGTGGTCAGACCATCTAAATCCATAACATAATAACTTAAATTGGCATTACTTCCGGTACCGTTAAAGAGTACCAAAACATAACCATTTAAAGAAAAATTGGAGGTAGTCGATTTTAATTCGATGAATTCTCTATCATCGGTACTTTGTGTATCTGAATCGAGTTCATTAATAACAATTTGTGCATTACTTACGGAAAAAGAAGTAAGTAGTACAAGCAATACTAATTTTTTAAACATCATTCTTAAATTGTGGTCAGCAAATATATCCATAAGAAAAAGTAAATCATAATTCCGTGTTTTAATTAACTATAAAAAAGCCGCCAAAGAGGTTTATTAAGGAAAAACCCTTAAAAATTTGTAGCTTTAAACTGTCTGGAAAAACTTAACCATGCATTTTTAATACAATTACACTATTTTTACATTTCTAATTTTACACTCTTGGAAGTTTTAGGATATATTGGTGCTTTGCTTATCGGAATAATATTGGGAATTACAGGTGGCGGCGGTTCTATATTAACGGTGCCGACATTGGTATATATTTTAAATTATAATCCGATAATCGCTACAGCCTATTCTTTATTTATCGTTGGAACAACCTCTGGTTTTGGTACGATTCAAAACTTCAGAAAAGGTCTTGTGGTTCCAAAAACGGCATTCCTATTTGCCATTCCTTCGGTAATGGGCGTTTACTTAACCCGTAAATTTATTGTCTCAGGTTTACCCGATACCCTACTTTATTTTGGTTCACTTAAATTATCCAAGGCTACTTTTTTAATGTTATTATTTGGGGTTGTCATGTTTATGGCAGCGTATTCGATGTTAAAAAAAAGCATTGAAAATGAAACTATTGACGTCACAGCTAAATCTATGTCAGTGGTTACTATCCAGTTGTTTTTTGTTGGTATTTTTATTGGATTGATTGGTGCTGGTGGTGGCTTTTTAATAATTCCGGCCTTATTAAAATTTGCTAAATTACCGATGAAAAAAGCCATCGGAACTTCGTTATTGATTATTACTATTAACTCGTTGATTGGTTTTACGGGTGACATTCAAAACATGATTATCGATTGGCCTTTTCTTCTAATCTTTACTGCTATTTCAGTTATTGGAATTTTTATTGGCCTTTATATCCAAAAGTTTATTAATGAAAAACATTTGAAAAAGATATTCGGTGTTTTTGTTTTACTAATGTCTTTCTTTATACTTTACAAGGAGTTTTTTCATAAAGTATTCTAAATTCATTGCTTATCTTTTGATGTTATTATTTAATTTTGCCACTCAATCTGCCGCGGCGAAGAACAGTATGAAGTAAAAAACTTTTTATTATGAAAATCGAACAAATTTATACCGGATGCATTGCCCAAGCTGCTTATTATCTTGAAAGCAATGGTGAAGCCGCTATTTTTGATCCGTTGCGTGAAGTACAACCCTATTTGGACAGAGCCCAAAAAGATAATGCTAAGATTAAATACATTTTTGAAACTCATTTTCATGCCGATTTCGTTTCGGGGCATTTAGATTTGGCACGTAAAAGTGGTGGAGAAATTGTATATGGTCCAACCGCAAATCCTGAATTTAATGCTATAATCGCTTCTGATAATCAAGAGTTTAAAGTGGGTAATTATACCGTCAAAGCAATGCATACACCGGGACATACTTTAGAAAGTACTTGTTATCTTCTTATTGACGAAAACGGAAAGCATCACGGAATTATCACTGGCGACACCTTATTTATTGGCGATGTTGGCCGTCCCGATTTAGCGCAAGCCATGGCTGATGATTTAACTCAGGAAAAATTGGCCAGTTATCTTTTTGATTCGTTACGAAATAAAATCATGCCTTTGGCTGATGATTTAATTGTATTCCCAAGTCATGGTGCCGGAAGTGCTTGTGGTAAAAACATGAGCAAAGAAACAACCGATACTTTGGGCAATCAAAAGAGAACAAATTATGCGTTACGGGCTGATATGACCAAAGAAGAATTTACCAAAGAACTGTTAGACGGTTTGGGTCTTCCGCCAGCTTATTTCCCTCAAAACGTGATGATGAATATTAAAGGATACGACAGTTTGGATAGCATCATTGATAAGAGCAATATTGGGCTTTCGCCAAGAGAATTTGAAGCGGTTGCCAATCAGGGCGATATTGTGGTTTTGGATGTGAGACATGAAAATGATTTTGTAAAAGCGCATATTCCGAATTCGATATTTATTGGCATTCAGGGAAATTTTGCACCTTGGGTTGGTTCTATGCTACGCGATGTTAATCAAAAGCTGTTGTTAGTTATTCCCGAAGGAAGAGAAGAAGAAACTATCACACGATTATCACGTGTTGGTTTTGACCATGTCCTGGGTTATCTGAAAGATGGTATCGATGCCTGGAAAAAAGCGGGTTTTGAAACCAGTAGTATTCACTCTATTTCGCCAGAGGAGTTTTCAGATAAATTAAATTCAAAAAGCATTGTAGTTGATTCCAGAAAGCCCGGCGAATATGAAGCCGAACATGTTGATAATGCCTTAAATATTCCTTTAGACACACTGAATGAAAACTTTCAAAGCGTTCCAAAAGGTGAAGATTTCTTTTTGCATTGCGCTGGCGGCTATCGTTCTGTGATTATGGCATCCATCTTAAAATCGAGAGGAGTACATAATCTTATCAATGTTGAAAAAGGAATGAGCGGTATTAAGCAAACAAGCGTAAGTTGTACAAAATTTGAGTGTCCATCAACAAAAAAATAAATCAAAAAAAAGTTAAATAACTAATTATACAATAGGCAAATTAAATACATTTGCATTCGTTAAAAATTTAAAACAATAAAATGAAAAAAATAATTCTTTTAGTAGCTGTTGTCGTAGTTCTGTTTTCATGTAAGAACTTAGGAGAAGGTGAATATGAAATTACAGGAACCGTGAAAGGAATGAAAACCGGTTTAGCCTACTTAGAAAAGCAAGGTCAAATGGGCATGGGGCCACAAGCCATTGATACTGTAAAAATCGTTGATGGAAAATTTGAAATCAAAGGTAAAACAACCGAGCCGGAAATTCATTTTCTACAAATTGATAAAGTAAATGGCAAAGTTCCTTTTATTCTTGAAGGCGGTGAAATTGAAATTGCTGTAGACAAAGACAGTCTTCATAAATCAAAATTATCCGGAACTTACAGCAACGAAGAATTTACTAAATTCAATGAGGAATCTACTAAAATTCAAAAAAGACTGCAAAAGAATGTTATGGCTTTTCAGATGAAAAACATGGCTGTGATGAATGAAGCGCAGCAAAAAAATGATACGGTAACAATGAACAGACTGAGAAATGAGTATGATCTGGTTCAAAAGCCAATAACAGATTACACTTTTAGTTATCCAAAAACGCACCCAAAATCATTTATTAGTGTTTTGATTATTCAAATGATGTCCAACAATCCTAAATACACAAAGGATATTGAAGGACTTTATAACTCACTTGATGAATCATTGAAGAAAACAAAACCTGCCAAAGCGATTAAGCTAAACGTTGACAGTTTAAAAAAAAACCCAGCACTAAAGTAGTTAGTGTTGGTGGAATAGCGCCCGACTTTAAAGCACCAACTCCTGAAGGGAAATTGGTTTCTCTAAAAGAAAATTTGGGAAAAGCCACTTTAATTGATTTTTGGGCATCGTGGTGTCTACCTTGCAGACAGGAAAATCCAAATGTTGTAGCGCTTTACAATGAGTTCCATAGTAAAGGATTGAATATTATCAGTGTTTCTCTTGATGAAGATGCCGGTAAATGGAAAGAAGCAATTGCTCAAGACAAATTAACCTGGACACAGGTTTCCAACCTGAAACAGATGAACGATCCAATTGCATTGCAATATGGAGTGAATCAAATTCCGACTACTTTTTTGTTGGATGCTACGGGAAAAGTCGTTGCTATTAATTTAATAGACGATGATTTGAAGGCAAAAATTAAAGAACTTTTAAGCGCAAAATAATCTTTATTTAGTACTTATAGAAAAAAATCTCCTTCGGGAGATTTTTTTATTTTACTTATAACCAAAACGTTGGGAAAACGTCAGTTAAATTAGCCATTTTTTATTTGCGAAGCTGAAAAGTGTTTTTATATTTGCAACCGCACAGCGATGGGGAGATACTCAAGCGGCCAACGAGGGCAGACTGTAAATCTGCTGTGAGAACTTCGCAGGTTCGAATCCTGCTCTCCCCACAATGTTTTAAACAAGAAAAAACCACAAGCTTGCTTGATGGTTTTTTTGTTTTAAAATATTGCGTAAGGGTTC
>JAYURX010000098.1:0-2132 GCA_043755965.1 Flavobacterium sp.
GAACTATGAGGAAATGTATTTTCGGTATCAATTGTAAAATGATAGTTTTTCAAATATGGACAATAGATTTCAATACGCTCCAAAAACTTTTGAATTTTGGGTTTGAAGTCTTCCTTGGGTTTACCATCAAAAAGCAAATCAAAAGAAAACTTATTATTTGTCACACTGTCCCGAAGCCTCGGGATGTCGAAGTGTTTGGTGAAAGCCAACTTGGTAATTGTTTTGCAATTAGTAAGTGTAAAGCTGATGGAAGGATTTGCCGGAATCTGATTTTCTTTTTTGCCCCAATATTTCACCAAAGCTATATTACTTGGCGCGCTCCATTGAAAACTTCCGTTTTCGATTGTAGGTGAAAATGGTTTTGAAATAAAATCCTTTTCGGACAACATAGATTTGAAATTTAAGCAAAGATAATTTTTTCTTTTTGGAATTGATAAATTGACTTAAGGAGTTTTAATTTTAACCGCAAAGAGCACAAAGCGATGCTCTAAGTTCACAAAGCTCATCGTGTTCCTTGAGCCTTCTTCGTGTACTTAGTGGTTAAACTTTATTATATTTGAAATTATTTAAACAAAACTGCTATGCAAAAGATTTTAAAAATAGTTTTGGTCGTTGCCTTATGTGTGACGATTGGTTATCTATCGGGAATGGTAACAAGGGAAAGCATTACAACCTGGTATCCGACTTTGGAAAAGCCTGTTTTTAATCCACCCAACTGGATTTTTGCACCGGTTTGGACTTTGTTATATATCATGATGGGAATTGCGGCTGGTTTGGTCTGGACAAAGGGTTCTGATGAACAAGCAACTAAAAAAGCACTTGGTTTTTTTGCAATTCAGTTTGGTTTGAATGCGCTTTGGTCATATCTGTTCTTTGGTTTACATAATCCTTTTTTGGCCTTAATTGAAATTATCCTGCTTTGGCTGATGATTTTAGAAACGTATAACCTATTCAAAAAGATTGACAAAACAGCTGGGCTTTTATTACTTCCTTATTTGGCCTGGGTAAGTTTTGCTATCCTACTCAATGCAAGCATTTGGTGGTTGAATAAATAAAAAAAGTCCCGTCTTGTTTTCTGGAACGAGACGGAACTTTTACTTAGTTATAAAGTTATCGAATAACAAGTTTTTTGGTTAGTTTCAGATTGTTATCTAAGGCTATTTCTACCAGGTAAACTCCTTTTGCCAAATCAGAAATATCAACAGCTAAACTTTCAGTAGCGATTAAGGAAACAGTTTTAATGGCTTTCCCTAATATGTCATAAAAAATAACTTTATTGATTTGTTCATTTGTGTTCACTAATGCAATTTGAACAGTATTGTTGGCCGGATTTGGATATAAAATCAAACTGTTAGCATCAAAACCAACAACATTTAATGGTACTGTAAATTTGGAAGAGAAGGTATTAGTTATTATAGCCGGATTGGAGTCAAAAAAGATGGATGCATTGTTCGGAATTATGTCACCAGGCTGAAACCCGGGATTAAGTTGCACCTTGAACTGAATATAACCCATACTGCCATTTAGATTAACACTCGACGGTGTTAAATGTATGCTTTTAAAATCCCAAACGAGTTGATTATTAACTCTTTTCAATGTATAGTTATGGCTTGAGCTCACCATTCGGACAGTTTCTTCATCTATCTGCGAGTTGAGCATATCTTCAATTCGAACGTCAATAGCATCAGCAGTTCCGTTGTTTTGAAATCTAATCGTGTAAAAGAAATAATCATCCTGAGCGAATGAGCTAAACGGGATGTTTTTGCCACGGGATTCCATTTTATCATTAGGGTCATACGAATTAACCACAATTTGAGAATTGGAATTGGAATTGTTTGTCAAATCAATGTCATTGGCCGGAGCCGAAATAGACACACTGCCCGTAAGCAAATCACCTAAGTTTACCGTTGGAACCGTTGGAACTGTCATGGTCACATAGAAAATTCGGGTTTCATTGGGTAGAAGATTGGTGAAGGCATAAGTAAAACCGGTTCCGTTGGTCACTGTTCCGGTTTGTGTAGTTGCAAAAACAGTAATTTCAGGCGGTTTTACAAAAGTTATTGTTCCACCAGTAGCTGCAACTCCTTGGTTTTTATAAGTGATTCTATTTGTATAAGTTAATCCCGGTCTTG
>JAYURX010000099.1:0-2128 GCA_043755965.1 Flavobacterium sp.
TACCTCAACCGAAAAAGACAGAGAACTTTCGGCTACAAAGCCTTATATTACTTTAGTTGGCGACCAAACCAATTGGGCAAACCAATGGAATGCAGCCGGGAAAGAAATCACCTGGGACATGATTCACTACGACGTTCAGTTGATTGGTGGAGTTGTGTTGCACGAAGGTAAAATTGCCGAAATGCAAACGGGTGAAGGTAAAACATTGGTCGCTACGCTTCCACTCTACTTAAATGCTTTGACCGGAAATGGTGTTCACTTAGTTACCGTGAATGACTATTTGGCGAAACGTGACAGCACCTGGAAAGCACCATTATTCGAATTTCACGGACTGACAGTTGACTGTATTGACAATCATTCACCAAACTCGGATGCAAGACGAAAAGCCTACGAAGCTGATATTACCTATGGTACGAATAACGAATTTGGTTTTGATTACCTGCGTGATAACATGGCGCATTCGCCGGAAGATTTGGTTCAAAGAAAACACAACTATGCGATTGTCGATGAGGTGGATTCCGTATTGATTGATGATGCAAGAACGCCGTTGATAATTTCAGGACCGGTTCCCGATGGTGATCGTCACGAATTCAACGAATTGAAACCAAAAATCGAAAACCTTTATAATTTACAGCGTCAATTGGCGAATGGATTTTTGACCGAAGCCAAACGTTTCTTCAAAGAAGGAAACATGAAAGATGCGGGATTCCAGTTGTTGAGAGCCTACAGGGCATTACCAAAAAATAAAGCTTTAATCAAATTCCTAAGTGAAGAAGGGGTAAAACAACTACTTCAAAAAACCGAAAACGAATACATGTCCGACAACAATCGCAAGATGCCTGAAGTTGATGAAGCAATGTATTTTGTAATTGAAGAAAAAAATAACCAGGTTGAACTTTCAGATAACGGAATCAAATTCCTTTCTCAGGATACTGATGACCGGTTCTTTGTTCTTCCGGATATTGGAACCGAAATTGCCAACATTGAGAAACAAAATCTTGAAAAAGACAAAGAAGCCGAAGCCAAAGAAAAACTATTCCAGGATTTTGGAATCAAATCCGAAAGAATCCATACGCTTACACAGTTATTAAAAGCATATACTTTATTCGAAAAAGACACAGAGTACGTAATCATGGACAACAAAATTCTGATTGTTGATGAGCAAACGGGGCGTATCATGGATGGTCGTCGTTATTCTGACGGATTGCACCAAGCCATTGAAGCCAAAGAACAGGTTACAATCGAAGCAGCCACACAGACATTTGCCACGATAACGTTACAAAACTATTTCCGTATGTACAGTAAATTGGCTGGTATGACGGGAACAGCCGTTACTGAAGCCGGCGAGTTATGGCAGATTTATAAATTGGATGTTGTTGAAATTCCAACGAATCGTGGAATGTCGAGAATGGACAGAGAAGATTTAATCTATCGCTCGGTGCGTGAAAAATTCAATGCAGTTATCGAAGATGTAACCCAATTATCACAAGCGGGAAGACCGGTTTTGATTGGAACAACCTCTGTAGAGATTTCGGAATTATTGAGCCGTATGTTGAAAATACGCGGTGTAAATCACAATGTATTGAATGCTAAAATGCATAAGCAGGAAGCGCAAATTGTTGAAGAAGCCGGTAAATCAGGTGTAGTTACGATTGCAACAAATATGGCTGGTCGTGGAACCGATATCAAATTATCACCAGAAGTAAAAGCTGCAGGTGGATTGGCCATTATTGGTACGGAACGTCACGATTCGCGTCGTGTTGACCGTCAGTTACGTGGTCGTGCCGGTCGTCAGGGAGATCCGGGAAGTTCACAATTTTATGTGTCTTTGGAAGATAACCTGATGCGTTTGTTTGGTTCAGACAGAGTTGCCAAAATCATGGACAGAATGGGATTGAAAGAAGGTGAAGTGATTCAGCATTCGATGATGACAAAATCAATTGAACGCGCACAGAAAAAAGTCGAGGAAAACAACTTTGGAACACGTAAGCGTTTGCTTGAATATGATGATGTAATGAATGCGCAGCGTGAAGTAGTTTACAAACGTCGTCGTCATGCCTTACACGGAGAACGATTGAAACTGGATATTGCCAACATGATGTATGACACCTGCGAATTAATCATAGAT
>JAYURX010000100.1:0-2127 GCA_043755965.1 Flavobacterium sp.
TCTTCTCAATCCACAACTGTATATTAAACTCAACATCGCCCGGTGTTTTATATTGCTGTGGGCTTCCAATATCAATTTTATTTCCCCTTTGCTCAAAACATTGGGCAATACTCTGGCACGCTTTGGTCGGTGAATGCTTTCTATTTCAATTTTTCTGTCTTGAACTGTGGTGAAAAACAGTTTAATGGCGCTCACTATTTGATTCTGATAGGATGCCGACAAATTATTTTTTAGGATATAGTCATTGTTATACAAAATGACATCTTCGTTTGTAATCTCATTAAGAGCTTTTTGGTTGAAAAAGACTAACAAGGATTTTGTAGCATCTAAATAAACTACGATGGTATTTTCACTATATCTTTTGGAACGAAGCCAACGCTTGAAGTTTTCTAAACCTCTCAAACCATCCTCATTTGGCGATAATTCAGCCAAAGTTGGGATGCCCAATTGTTTTCGGTTTTCGTCATTGTCTGGCAAGTGCCAATAGGCATGCGTTTGACTCCATCGTGCTCCGGGAAAGGTTTTAACCCAAGCAATTAATGTCGCCTCCTTTTTAAAAGAAACCGCAATTCTTTGCTCTTGGTTATGCTTAATTATTTTGGCACTCCAATTCATAGTGTTAAATTTTATAAGTATAAATCTACAAAAAAAAATAATGGCATGGATGTTGAAAATAAGATTGTTCTCGACAAAGAATAGTCTTTCGGGATTATAGAATAAAATTGAAATTCTATAAAAGTTAATTCAAATCATATAAGTATAGTAATAGACTATTTCTATTACTTTGTACGTAACCTTAAATTTTTATATTATGAAAAATGTAGTAATGATTATAGCCGCCGTAGGAGTCTTAAGTTTAAGCTCGTGCAAAAACACAGACAAACAGGGAGTAATAGCTGAAGATGTGCACCAAGCTACCATCGATTCCATGAAACAGGTTGCCGAAAAACAACGCATTATCGATTCAATGCGAATCGTAAATCAAGTTACACAACAAGCTACACAAAGAGAACGTGAAGTGGTAGTTGTAAACAATCAGGCACCAGCAGCCGCAGCCCCAAAAAGAAAAAGATGGAGTGGCGCAGCTAAAGGAGCCGTAATTGGAGCAGGTGTTGGAGCCGTTACAGGAGCTGTCATCAGTAAGAAAAAAGGCGAAGGAGCCGTAATTGGCGGATTAGCCGGAGCGGGAGTTGGAGCGGGAGTTGGAGCCGTTTTAGACGACAAGAAAAAATAATTTGCACCCTCTATAGTTGAAAGAAGCCCGGTTTAAGCCGGGCTTTCTTATTTATTGGGATACTTTGTTGTAATATAATTGATTGAAGCCTGGGTCAATTCTTCTAAAACAGGCAGATTTATATCTTCGAGTTTTTTTACATAAACACAGACTTTACCCGATTTGTGTTTGCCTAGTTTTTCATATAGTTGTTCTCTATTCTCGAATTCTGCAAAATAGAGTACAATAGCCTCTTTTCGAGGCGAAAATGCTGCTATAGGCATATCGCCTTCATGACCGCTTTCGTATTTATAATGATAGTTGCCAAAACCAATAATTGTCGGGCCCCACATTTTTGGTTCACAACCGGTAATGGATTCAAAAATTTTCACCAATTGAAAACTGTCTTTCCTTTTTACTTCATTTTCTACCTTTTGAATAAATTCCGAAACATCGACTTCGGTTGCAGTTGTTTTGATTTTTGCCATAAGAATAGTTATATGTGTTCTTATATTTTTTTGAGAAGTACAATTTGACCCAAATGATAATAGCTATGCTCAATCATTGCATCAATATTCCGGCGATAGGTTCCGTATTTGGCATCAACAAATACAGCATCTAATTTTTCGTCAGGCATTTGCTCAACCCAGGAAGCAAACTCTTCGGAGTCATTCCAAAACTTAGACAAAAAAACTTCCCAGTCATTTTGAGACTGAATGGCAGGGAAATCAAAGCTATACTTATCGCGAATATCCAAAAAACCACCTCTGAAAACAATATTTATCCCATTGATGTAATAATGAATATGCTGTGCCAAAATGGCAATCGTATTTAAAGAACCGACTTGCTTTGTTGCCCTTTCCAAATCCAAATCAGCCAATTGATGTTTGTAATTGGTATTTGCAACCCAGGTT
>JAYURX010000101.1:0-11904 GCA_043755965.1 Flavobacterium sp.
TTAATCCGCGAATACTTTTAATCTATAAAACCATCTCGTTCAAAAAACGGGATGGTTTTTTTATATCTTTGCGGCATGGAAAAAGAACATCAAATCTTCGGGATTAGAGCAATTATTGAAGGAATCCAATCTGGTGCAGCAATTGATAAAGTATTTATTCAATCGGATACGCAAGGCGATTTAATGAAGGAACTTATGAAAGTGATGAAGCAAAAAAGCATCAACTTCTCCTATGTTCCCGTTGAAAAACTAAACAGATTGACTTCCAATAACCATCAGGGAGCTGTGGCTACCATCTCTCCTATTGCTTTCCACGATTTAGAAACATTAATCGAAAAAGTTCTGGAATCCGGAAAAACTCCTTTATTCTTAATACTTGATCAGTTATCCGATGCCCGAAATTTTGGTGCCATTATAAGAACTGCTGAATGTACCGGTGTTGATGGGATTATTGTTCAAAAGGCCGGTTCTGCCCCAGTTAATGGTGATACCGTTAAGACTTCTGCGGGAGCAGTATTTAACGTTCCAATCTGTAAAGTGGAACATATTAAAGATGCTATTTTCCACCTTCAGGGAAGCGGAATAAAAACAGTAGCCGCCACTGAAAAAACAGACCAAAACATTTACGATATTTCATTAAACGAACCTGTGGCAATCATTATGGGAAGTGAAGACAGAGGAATAAATCCATCTGTATTAAAAATCGTAGATGAAAAAGCTAAACTTCCTATGTTTGGAAGTATTGGCTCACTCAATGTTTCTGTTGCTTGTGGTGCTTTTCTTTATGAAGCAGTTCGACAAAGACAATAACTACTCTTTTGGAGTTTCTTTAAACTCATAAATATATTTTACAGTATTCTCTTCCTGAATTTGCTTCGCCAATTCGCTATCGATAGGGTCTTCTTCAGGTTTTGGCGTATTGACAAAATTCCCGTTTTCATCAAAGTGCTTCATGAAAGCATCCTCTTCGGGATTGAAATCGGGTTTTTCCCAATTGTATTGTATCGCCTTTTTATAATCGGGTGTTTTAAATCGTATGGCAAAAAAGAAACCTGTAATCAAACCTGCCAAATGTCCTTCCCAGGAAATTTGCTTATCCACTTCAGGGAAAACATACCAAATTAATCCACCATATAGCATCACAACGGTCAAGGATAATGCCATTAACCGGTAATATTGTGTCATCATTCCTTTGAAAAAAATAAAGGAAACGAGTACATATATCAAACTGCTGGCACCAATGTGATAGGAACCTCTTCCAATTACCCAGGTTATTAATCCGGAAAGCAAAATACCATAGCACAAAATTTTCAACGAAATGTCTCTATAGAAATAAATCAGTGCCGTTGTCAATATAAATAGCGGAATGGAATTATTCGCAATGTGATTCAAATCACCGTGAAGAAACGGACTGAAAATGACACCTTGTAAACCTGATAATGTTCTTGGAAGAATTCCGTGTGAGGTCAAATCAACATTGAAACTATTTTCCAGAAAGAAAACCGACCACATCAAAATAAGCAGCAATGAAGGCACTAGCCAAACCGAAGGTGTAAACTTAAAATGATGGTAATCGTTCATTGCCAAAGCTAAAATTATTTTTTGCCATAGTCAAAAATACAGCCAAACTAAAAATAATGCTAATTTGTCAGTTAACTCCATTCCTGCAAGGTCTTTTTTGACCTTGTAGGCCTTTGGCAAAACATACCTACAAGGTTTTTGAAACCTTGCAGGATTTCCAAGTTTAAAAGAAGCTGACAGCTTGTATTTAGCCCCGATGGAAGCAACTACCACGTAGTAAGGACAGCGGGAACCTGCAGGCAGGCAGGCAGGAATGGTTTAAAAAATGCCCAAACGATTGGCTCCAACATTTCGACAAGCTCAATGTGACAATCAAAAAAATAGTATAAATTTACAACATGGAAGCACCACTTGCCGACCGTATTAGACCACAGCGATTAGCCGATTACATCAGTCAGCTTCACCTCGTTGGTAAAAATGGCTCGTTGACTCAGCAAATTGCCCGCGGCGCAATTCCGTCTATGATATTTTGGGGTGCGCCAGGAACAGGGAAAACTACTTTGGCACAGATTATTGCAAAGCAAAGTAATCGTCCATTTTATGAATTAAGCGCTATCAACAGCGGTGTGGCAGCCATTCGCGATGTGATTGACAAAGCCAAACTAAGTGGCGGTTTATTCACTGCAAAAAATCCAATTCTGTTTATTGATGAGATTCACCGTTTTAGCAAATCGCAGCAGGATTCACTTTTGGCAGCTGTTGAAAAAGGTTGGATAACTCTGATTGGTGCAACAACCGAAAACCCTAGCTTTGAAGTTATTCCTGCGCTTTTGTCACGTTGTCAGGTGTATATCTTAAATCCGTTTTCTAAAGACGATTTGTTGGCTTTATTGCATCGAGCCCTGAAGATAGATACCATTTTGTCTTCCAAAAAAATAAAACTAAAGGAAACCGAAGCGCTAATCAGGCTTTCCGGTGGCGATGGACGCAAACTATTAAATATTTTTGAACTCGTTGTAAACGCAAGCCCCGAAGGTCAAATTACGATTACCAATGACAAAGTTTTGCAACTCGTTCAGCAAAATACTGTTCTCTATGATAAAACCGGCGAACAGCATTACGATATTGTTTCCGCATTTATAAAATCCATTCGCGGAAGTGACCCAAATGGCGCAGTATATTGGTTAGCCAGAATGATTGAAGGCGGTGAAGATGTGAAATTCATTGCCCGAAGAATGCTTATCTTATCCAGCGAAGACATTGGTAACGCCAATCCAACAGCCTTCATTATGGCGAATAACACGTTTCAGGCGGTTTCGACCATTGGTTATCCCGAAAGCAGGATTATCCTGAGTCAATGTGCTGTTTATTTGGCAACTTCCGCCAAAAGCAATGCGAGTTATATGGCTATCACAGAAGCTCAACAAATGGTAAAACAAACCGGGGATTTATCTGTGCCAATTCATTTACGTAATACGCCAACAAAGCTGATGAAAGAATTAGGTTATGGTGAAGAATACCAATATTCCCACAGTTATGAAAACAATTTTTCAGCACAGGAATATTTACCAGATGAAATCAAAAATACCGCTTTTTACAAACCGGGAAACAATGCCCGTGAAAACGAATTGCGCAATTTCTTAAAGAATCGTTGGAAAGATAAATATGGTTATTAAAAATTAAGTTTCAACAGTTCCGAAACCAGTTTTCCGTTTTCATAATATTCAAAAAACCATTGTTCGTTTTTAGAGATTACAACACCATTTTTATTCCCTTTTATCCCAATAAATACATTATTTTGTGAAGTTTTGAATAAAAGCATGATAACTTTTGGTTCATTATTTACAACTTGAAATCCATTGGAGGTTGGTTGAGCAAAATAAAAGGCTTCCGGGTTGGAAGCTATTATATTAAGGCTTTCACTTCCTTGTAGTGATTTAATAACATTGCTTTGCCCCTCTGCTATCTCAGGCGCTAATCCATTTTTCCCATTGTATTTATAATTTAATTTATCAAAAGATTTTCCTGCTTCACGCAATGCCTGATTATAAGCAATAGCAAATTCCTTCTCATTAGTTTTGCCATATGCTGTTTCATAAATCAGCTTTTCTGAATAGTCCTTAAGTACTATTTTTATTTTGGTACTCAAAAAACTATTGTCCTTTACTAAATCTGCATACAATTTTTTACAATTTGAATTGGCAATTTCAGTGGGAATGGAATCTGTTGACAAAAAAGATTTAAAGCCATATTTCTGCAACAACAACTTAACATTTGTATTCAAACGGAATTTATCGTTTTCCTTGAAAATATTAAATTTTACCGGTACCATTACATATTGATAATCATTAACGCTTTGCGAAAAAGAATAACTTGAAATTAAAATAAACAGCAATACAATCTTTTTACTCATGCTCGCAGTTTTTAATCGGTATTGTTTCACCAGTTCGCTGGCGCTCGTGTCATGAATCTTTGATTTCATTTTATAATATCTTTTTTAATTCCAATAAATGATTTATAGTCTGTAACCCTTCCTTAGCGTAGATTCCTTTTTCATCGAACAAGATAGCCTTCATGCCAAAATCCAGAGCTCCACGCACGTCGGCATCAATGCAGTCACCAATCATAATAGCATTTTCCTTTTTGACATCAGCCAAAGATAATGCAAATTCAAATATGTTCCGATGCGGTTTTTTTACACCCGCCATTTCCGAATTGGTTATCGTTTTAAAGTACTTCCCCAAACCGGATTTAGTGATTTTCTTCCCTTGAACTTCAGCAAAACCATTAGTAATAATGTGCAAATTGTATTTTGGTTGCAAATATTTTAAAATTTCTATAGCGCCGTCAAACAACTGATTGTTATCGGGCATGAATTCTATATAATAATGCGAGATGTGGTTTATTTCATTATCAGAAATAGTATAGTTCAACCCATCAAACGATTGTCGCAAACGAGTATACCGCAACTCTTCATGCGTGATTTTATCAACCTGATACAACTTCCAGCATGCCTGATTTATAGGCGCGTAAATTTTGATAAACTTTACTGTATCAATTGTCGGATGATGTTCTTTGAAAATTTTATCAAAAGCCAAAACGGAATTGGCGTCAAAATCCCAAAGCGTGTGATCTAAATCGAAGAAAATGTCTGTAATACTATTTGGTTGCAACTTGATATATTTTATTTGAAAATTCTTTTATCAAAGGGGAAATTTTCATGGTGACTAATTTTTATTCTTTTAAAGTCAGGATGATTTGGATTTAATAAATAATTAAAATCACCTTTGACAACTGCCGATGGAACCTTCATTACACAATACTCTTTTTTTTGTATAAATTCATCACCAATAATCTGTGTTGTATTGTTTTCTGGAAATTCATTCCAACCGATTGTTAATTTTTTTTGATTACAATTAATTACCTGAATATCATCTGGAATTTGAATTGTTATCATAGAAAAACTACTTGGTAAAGTAGCTAATGTTAAATGTACCGCAACTTCAGCCATTGCCAATGCTCTACTTTCAGCGGTATAAACTATTACGGTTCCTTTTGAATTCCATCTTGCGCCAAGTCTTGCTGCACCTATTCCTGATAATTCTATTGGGTGTTTTTTATTTAGTAATCTAAAGACTTCCATTAGACAAAAATGGCTTGATCAATTTTATGCAACTCGTTCATAACCATTTCTTTTCCATAAGAGTCATTCAATAGTTCAAAAGGTTTTAAACTTCCTAAAGCAAAACTAGGTGTATTGAGCCATAAATAAAACTGTGCTTCATCGTCAAAAACTTCTCTTCCCAAAGCAGTAACTTCTGCTAATTCTAAAATTTTCTCAGAAGGAATTGCATCAAAAATAAAATCTTTCTTTAATTTATTTCTGTGAAGTGTTCGTGTAGAAACCCCGAGAAATCTTGCCCATTCTTCATCTTTAAAAGGTGTCCTCTCTTTAATCAAGTCATATAATTCGTAAGGAAGTCCCCATTTTATGGAATGCACAATTAACATTCTATTAGAAAGGAATTTTTTGTATGTGATATTTTTATCAATAAGTGATATTTTATAATCTTTCTCTACTTTTGAGACATAAAGACGAACAACTTTATCAAGATGAACATCAGAGTTGGAAACAAGTTTTGACATAATTTTTGACATTTGTCTGCTAAAATACGACATTTGTCAATACAATCCAATTTTATTTAAAAAATGCCTTCGTCCTGAAAACTGAAATAACCAGTTTCGGTAATTATAATATGGTCGAGAACCTTTATATCCAGTTGTTCGCCAGCCACTTTTAGTTTTTTGGTAATATCCTTGTCGGCGTCACTAGCCTGCAGTTTACCCGAAGGATGATTGTGGGTCAAAATTATGGAAATTGCCCCTTGTTCCAATGCAGTTTTGAATATTAATCGCACATCTACTACAGTTCCGGTGATTCCGCCTTTTGACAATTGGGATTTGCAAATTACTTTATTGGAATTATTGAGATACAACACCCAAAATTCTTCATGCGGTAGCTCGCCAATTATAGGCTGCATAATTTCAAAAACTGCTTTGCTTGAAGTAATTTTTTGGAGTTCGACTGTTTCTTCTGCCCTGCGTCGTCTTCCCAATTCTAAAGCGGCAGCGATGGAAACAGCTTTGGCCTCGCCTATTCCTTTGAATTCCATTAGTTGCTTTAATGATAATTTCCCCAATGCATTTAGGTTATTATCCACACTCGACAAAATCCGTTTGCTTAAACTCACGGCACTTTCGTTCCTGCTTCCTGAACCAATGAGAATAGCAACCAACTCGGCATCGCTCAGCGCCGTTTTGCCTTTCAGCATTAACTTTTCACGTGGCTTATCGTCTTCTGCCCAATACTTTATGGAGAAATTTTGTTCCAAAACAATATACTATAAATAAGATTTTTACGTTATAAATTGAGACCTTAAAAATATGAAAACTTTCTATTTTTCGCTAATTTTACTTACATTTTTTACTTGTGGCCAAAAAAGTGCAGAAACGGTTGAAATAGTGCCCAAAACTTTTGAGGACAAACTTTCGGCAGCTGCCATTTCAATTATTGATCCTGATATTGTTTATACGTCGGCTTACGTTTCGATTAAATATCCTAATGGAGATGTTCCTGGCAAAACTGGTGTTTGTACTGATGTTGTCATTCGGGCTTACCGAAAACTGGGAATTGATTTGCAAAAAGAAGTACATGAAGACATGGTGAAAAATTTTTCTCTTTATCCAAATATAAAAAAATGGGGAATGAAGAAAACGGACACCAATATTGACCACAGAAGAGTTCCGAACCTTGAGGTTTTCTTTGCCAGAAAAGGAGAAAAGTTGGCCGTATCGGATAAACCAAACGATTACAAAACTGGAGAAATAATAACCTGGATGATTAATGGAAAACTACCGCATATTGGAATTATTACCAATAAAAAATCATCTGACGGAAAACGTCCGATGATTGTTCATAACGTAGGAAGTGGTCAGGTTTTAGAGGATTGTTTGTTTTGGTATCCAATAGCTGGGCATTTTAGATATGGTAAGTGACACTTTTGTCATTTCGACGAAGGAGAAATCTCATCAAGTAATCCAGCAATATGTGATTTCTCCCTTTGGTCGAAATGACAATACTATAATGGTTATTCAATCAATCCTTTCACTTCGTCAAAATTCAATCCGCCATAATTACCGGAACTCATCAACAGTAAAGCAGAATTATCCAAATCATAATTAAAAAGGAAATCCTTAAACTCTGTGGGATTAGTATAAATAATCAAATCATTACGTTTGAATGATTGCGCAATTTGGTCATAAGTCACTTCTTGCAGTTGCTTAATCTTAACAGCATCGGGCGAATAAAAAACAACCGCTACATCAGCAGCATTAAGTGATCCTTCATACTCTTTTAAGAACTCGGCATTCAAACTGCTATACGTGTGAAGTTCCAAACAGGCGACTAATTTTCTGTTTGGATATTGTGCTTTGACAGCTGTGGTGGTTGCAGAAACCTTGCTTGGCGAATGGGCAAAATCTTTGTAAGCAACTTTGCCTTTTCCTTCGGCTATTTTTTCCAAACGTTTGGAAGCGCCTTTAAAACTGGCAATGGCTTCATAAAAATCGGCTTCGTCAACACCCATGTTTTGGCAAATCCATTTGGCGCCAGCCAGATTATTGAGATTGTGTGCTCCAAAAACTTCAATTGGCATTGGTCCTTCGGGTGTGTCTAACAAAGTAGTTCCATCTTCAACGCTGTAACCTGGTGTTTTAAAAGGCAGTCTTCTGATGGTATTGGTGGTTTCTTCTGCTACTTTTTTTACGGTTTCGTCTTCTTCGTTATACACCAAAATTCCGCCCTTGGTGATTTGGTTGACAAAGATTTCAAATTGCTCCACATAATTTTCAAATGTTGGGAACACATTAATATGATCCCAGGCAATTCCCGAAAGCAAAGCAATATTTGGTTGGTACAAATGGAACTTTGGTCTTCTGTCGATTGGTGAAGATAAATATTCGTCGCCTTCCAACACAATAAAATCATTTTCGTGCGTCAAATGAACCATAGTATCAAAACCTTCCAATTGTGCACCTACCATATAATCCACTTCAATATTGTGATAATGCATCACATGCAGAATCATGGAAGTAATCGTTGTTTTTCCGTGTGAGCCGCCAATGACGACGCGGGTTTTGTTTTTGGATTGTTCGTATAAAAATTCCGGATAGGAATAGATTTTCAACCCTAATTCCTGAGCTCTCAATAATTCAGGATTATCCGCTTTGGCGTGCATGCCTAGAATAATGGCTTCAATTTCTGATGTTATTTTTTCAGGAAACCAGCCAAATTCCTTTGGGAGTAATCCTTTCTTTTCCAATCTTGATTTTGAAGGCTCAAAAATCGCATCATCACTTCCTGTTACCTGATATCCTTTATTGTGTAACGCTAAAGCAAGATTGTGCATTGCCGCTCCGCCAATGGCTATGAAATGTGTACGCATGTTTATGACTTATTTTTTTCTTTATATTCCTGTAAGACCTGTAGTGCTTTTTCGGGTTGATGTAGTTTTTGTCTATAAAGGTCTGCTAATTTTTTATAAGTGGTTTTTGAGCCACCGATTTCAATTGCTTTTATATAGTTTTTTTCAGCACTTTTATATCGCTTAAAATATTCATCAATGTGCGCCTTGGAAAGATAGCCATCGACGGGTGAAATTTTAAACAATTCATTCGAATATCTTTGCGCTTTTCTTTCGCTGCCTCCAACAAATGCTGGCAACTGAAGATAATATTCTATCAATCCCCATCGGGCCTCAATGTGATTTGAATTAAGAGACAGTGCTTTTTCAAGTGATTCTCTAATATCTCCAATTAGTCTGATGGCAACCCATTTTCCGCCTGTTTGCGCTTTCATTCCTAAAGCTCCGCCATATTTAAAATAATAATCCGCTTCATTGGGCTTTAATATTTTTAGTTTTTCATAATAAAAAGCCGCTTTATCCCAATCCTTAGTATTACTGGCAATATCGCCAAGATATTCAATCGTCTTTAACTGATTTGGATTTTCCTTATAAATGCTTTCGAAAATAGGTTTTGCCGCGGCAAATTTTTCCTGATTAAATAGCTTTTCTGCTTTCTCAAAATTAGTTTGAGAAAAGATTGCCATTGGGATAAAAAGTAAAAAAGCAAAAGAAATTTTCATAGAACAAATATAAGGGATTAATACCTATTTGTTGAAATAGTATTTGTTAAGATTGAAAGAAGTTTTTAACTGATTGTTAATTCAAAAACATCCATGAAAGTGTCATTTCGTTCGTTGAAATGCATCTTTAAAAAATACACATATTATTGAACAACAGCTTTTTAAAACTGTTTTTATAGAATAAAGAATGAAAAAATGCACTTTAACGATTTTTTATGGCAGTGTGTCCGAAAAATGATTGTGAGGTTAAAACGTAGCATAAATTTGTATTAATATTATTAATAGTTGAAAATTCATTGCCCTATGAAGAAAAACTACATATCACAAAAAACTGAATTTGTACTAGAATTATTTTTGAAACAAAAATACATCCTACTTCTGGCTACGCTCATTCTTTTCCCAGGAAATTTTACTACAGCTCAGACCACAATAACAATTAACACAACGGGAGCCAGTACTTGGACAGTTCCTCCAGGTGTATCTGGATCTATAACTGTTGAAGTATGGGGCGCTGGTGGATCTGGTGGTGGTGCAACAGGTAGAGACAAAGGCGGTTCTGGTGGTACTGGTGGTACTTATGTAAGCTCGACGTTCACTGGAGTTACATCGGGAACTGTTTATAACTTATTTATAGCTCCATCAACTGCAGGAACTTCAGCAGCAAACGGCACTAATGGACAAGGAACTTGGTTTAATACTTCAGGAACATTATTTGCAAATGGAGGATTAGGAGGATTAGTTGGAAATGGCGCTGCAAGAACTGCAGTTAGTACGGGAAGTATTGGAACTACAATAATTGCCGGAGGATCTACATCAGCCGGTACAAATACCTTTGGTTCTGCCGGTGGTGCAGGAGGAAATGGTGGTGGAGCAGGAGGATTATCAGTCGGAGCCCCTGCAAGTAATTCAGTTATAAATGGAAATGCTGGAACTGCAGCTGGTGGTGGAGGAAGCGGATCGACTGTAGGAGGTGGTAGTTGCGGCTGTAATAGTACCGGTGGTACTGGAGCACAAGGTCGAATTAGAATCACATTTACTTGTCCTGCAAACGCCGGAACCTTATCTGGTACTCAAACTATTTGCCTTGGCGATACAACAACATTTAGCTCTACTGTTTTAGGAGGCAGTTGGTCAAGCAGTAATACTGGAATAGCCACAATAAATTCTTCAACCGGTGTAATAACTACTGTCTCTGCAGGTGGCCCTGTAACGATGACCTACACTCTTGCCAGCGGAAGTTGTACAACAAGAACCGCTACGAGAACTTTGACGGTAAATTCACTTTCTATTGCTCCAACAAGCATCACAGGAACCTCTTCGATTTGTGTTGGCCAATCAACTACCTTAACTTTGAGTGGAGGAACTGCCGGAACTGGAGCAACTGCACAATGGTTTAGTGACTCTTGCGGAGGAACATTAGTTGGGACAGGCAACAGTATTACAGTATCCCCATCCGGAGATACCACATATTTTGTGAGATATAGCGGAACTTGTAATACGACTAGTTGCGCATCAATTACTGTGACAGTTAATCCATTACCAGTTTTAAGTGCCGTAACAGGAACCTCATCTGTTTGTGTTGGCTCAACAACTACTCTGGCAAACTCTACACTGGGCGGCACTTGGAATAGTGCTTCCACGAGTGTTGCCACCATAAATTCAAGTGGAATAGTTTCAGGTTTTTCTTCCGGAACTTCGCTAATTACATATACTTATACTAATGGAAATGGTTGTACAAGTTCCGTAAATACTACAGTTACTGTTAATGCACTTCCTGTTGTTTCATCTCCAGCTAGTGTTTGTGTTGGAAGTACTATTCAACTAACGCCAAATTCAGGAGGAACCTGGAGTAGCAGTGATAACGCTTTGGCAACTGTTGACAATACAGGTCTCGTGACCGGTGTTGCTGTTGGAAGCCCGACTTTTACTTTTACTGATTCGACTACCAATTGCAGTAAAGCAACCAATGCTGTAAATGTATTGGCATTACCGACGATAAGTTCACAACCAATTGCTACACAAACTATTTGTTCAGAAAGTTCGGTTAGCTTTTCTTTAAGTGCTACCGGACCAGGATTAAGCTACCAATGGTATAATGGAGCTATTGCACTAAGTAATATTGGTTCAATTTCGGGTGCAACAAGTGCTACTCTTACTATAAATCCGGTTTCGTTAAGTGATGCATCAGCAAATTATAATTGCGTTGTAAGCGGAACTTGTTCCCCAGCAGCATCTTCAGCGAATGCTGAGTTGATAGTAATTGAAAAAGTTACGATAACTTCTCAACCCGCTGCTACACAAACTCTATGTACGGGCGATACTGCAACATTTGTTGTTGTAGCCACTGGTGCGGGCATTTCTTTTCAGTGGTACAAAGGGGCAACTGCCTTAACTGATGGCGGAGCTATTTTGGGTGCAACATCAGCAACTTTAACAATAAATCCAATCGTGCCTGGCGATGCAGCAACCAATTATAACTGTGTGGTTTCTGGAACTAGTCCTTGTACTGCCGTAACTTCTAATAATGCAGCGTTGGTGGTCAACCAACTTCCTGCAATTACTTCCCAACCAGCAGCTTCCCAAACTTTATGTTCCGGAAGTTCCGTTAGCTTTTCGGTAATTGCCACCGGTGCGGGATTGACATACCAATGGTTCAATGGAGCGACTCCAATGGCTAA